>JAKZXP010000188.1:0-6217 GCA_047514915.1 Terriglobia bacterium | reverse complement strand
CAGTTGAAACGCCTGTTTTTGGCTCTCACCCATTCGGTGTACACCTCCGGAAGGCAATGTTGATGCTGGAACCCGCATCAATACTGACGTTGGAGTCATTCAGAAGGTTGCCGCCGATAGTTCATAAAGGAAATCCGGGGTCAATTGTCTGGTCCAGGATAAAGCGGTAGTCGCTCAAGTCCCTGGGGTTGAGGGCCCGGAAGGATTCCAGCAGCTTCAGGAATTCGGGCTCGGCCTTCAGCACCCGTTCTACTCCCTTGCGCACGGGATCGCGCCGTTCCACGGCTTGCTCGACGTTCGCCTCAATGGCGTCAAGGATCCGGTCATATTCCGAAAGGCTGGCGTGAATTCGCCGCGCGCGACGGGCATCTTTGCCAGCCAGTTCCTTCTCCACCGCAGCCAATCGCTGCCTCGCAAATCCCACATACAGCTTCACGCGCATGTTCGGTTCCTGGGCCTTGCGAATCTCGCTGATTTCGCCGGGGGTCAGGAACTCACGCCACTGCGCCTGCACGGGCAGAGCCAGCGCGATGGCCAGCACTAGCGCCGCGGGGTGAGGACTCATTTTTTCTTCTCCTTCCCTCTCATGATGGCCAGCAGCAGGTCCTCGCGGAGTTTGGTTAGGCGCGCGGTGATCTTTTGAATTTCTTCGCGATCCTGAAGAGGCACCGCCAGGCGAAAGTGCGCTAGCCGGCGTTCCAGTTTGCGGAGCGTGATCTCGGCGTCCTTGAAGCCGGCTGGCTTCTTGCGAGGATTGCGCCCGGTCTTAAACAACCGGTCGTGCGCTTTCTCGCTCCAAGAAAGCATCTCCTTCAGTTTCTCCAGCCCACTCTCCGAGTCGCCCTCCAGATACAGCTTGCGAGCCTCTTGGAAGCTGATTTTGGCCAGTTGCACTTCGAGGCGGGCCTTCTTAATGGGGTCATACTGCCGGGCCAGCTTGGCTTCGACCTTAGCACGGTCGCCGGCAGCACGGTCGCCGGCGGCCGCCAGCGCGGCGGCCAGGGCCAGCACCAGGGCCAGCAAGGCCGCTACCCGGAAGCTTTGGCTCCTGAGGAAGCTCACCGTCTTTTCCCCTTGTCGCCTCGTTGCAGACGTCGCTTCAAGATCTTGATGCGCTGACGGGCCTGAAATTCCTGGTTGGGAAATTGGTCGTGACTGATGGCCAAGAAGCGCTCGTAGCTATCCACGGCCCGCTCCACGTGATCCAGTTTATCCAGGCTGATGGCGCGAAGGAAGTGCAACCAAGGGGTCTCCGGCGCCACGCGCGCCACACGATCCAGCATCACCAACGTGGCAGGCAAATTCTGTTGCAGGTACAAGACATTCGCCAGATCCACATACGCATTAGGCAGATCGGGCCGCAGAGCGACGGCAGCCTCCAGCTCCTTCTGGGCTGCCGGGAAATTCCGTTGTGCCTTCAGCACATTTCCAAGCAGCAGGCGGACATCGTAGTTGCGGGGATCGGCGGCAGCCAGCTTTTGCAGCAGCGGAGTGGCATCCTCTCCCCGTTCTGCCCCAACGTAGGCGCGTGCCAGGTTCCAATCGTCTTCGGGCGAAGGCTTTATCTGCGCCGCTGCCTCATACTGGGCCGCCGCCTCCGCGTACTGCCTGTTCGCTAGCAACAGCGCCCCCAGGCGGCGGCGCACGGCCACATTGGAGGGTTCGCGCTCGACCAATTCGGCATAGGACCGCCGTGCCTCCTCTTCTCGTCCGGTCCGCTCCAACAGCCGCGCCATTTCCACGCGGGCCGTGGTATCTGCCGGCCGCAACTGGATGGCCTGGGCCAGATGCTGCTCAGCTTCCTCAAGCTTTTTCAGCTCCACCAGCAGCCTGCCCAAGGCGTAGTGGGCCGGGTGGGACTTGGGGTCCAGGGCGAGGGTTTTGCGGTAGTGCTCAACCGCCTGGGCCGAGTCGCCACTGGTCGCGACCGCGTCGGCCAGCAGTAAGTGGGCCGGGGCGTCCTTGGGACGGGCGGCCACCACTGCCTCCAGATGCTGGACCGCCTCAGCCGCTTGCTTCTCTTCCAACAGCAGGATTCCCAGGTTCAGGCTGCCCTGAGTGAGTTTCGGCCGAAGCTCCAGGGCTTTCTTGTAGGCGGCAATTGCCTCGGCGCGCTCCCCCAGCATGGTGTGCGCGTAGGCCAGATCAAACCAGACCCGGTCATTCTTTGGCTCTTGCGCCGTAAGCTCCTTCAGGAGCGTCAGGGCGGCGGCGTAGTTCTTGGTGTCCAGTGCCTTTTCGGCCTTTACGATGGCGTCTTCTACGATCGCGGCTTTTACGATCGCGTCCTGGGAAGCCGGCTCTTCGGCAGGCTTGTCCTGGGAGGCAAACAGGCAGCTTCCCAGAAGCACAACACAGGCCGCGCTCCGCCAAAGCCAGCCGTAGCCGAGTTGGATTGCACTCATCGCGCGTAAGCCAGATCGCCCCGGTGGCGCAGAACCTGGTTTAAGAATCCCCCTGTATAAGACTGAGGGCAGCGGGCGATGGTTTCCGGCGGGCCGCAGGCCACGATGTAGCCCCCGCGCTCACCGCCTTCGGGACCCAGGTCAATCACCCAGTCAGCCGTCTTGATGACCTCCAGGTTGTGCTCGATGATCAGGATACTGCCGCCCTGTTCGAGCAGGCGCCGGAAGGCCACCAGCAGCTTGCTGATGTCGTCGAAGTGGAGGCCGGTGGTGGGTTCATCAAAGATGTAGAGCGTCTCTTCACCGTCGCGCAGGGCCAGCCGTGCCGCCAGTTTCACCCGCTGAGCTTCCCCGCCCGACAGTGTGGTGGCCGATTGCCCCAGGCGCAGGTAGCCCAGCCCCACCTCGTCGAGCACCTTCAGCCGGTTCACCACCTTAGGGGTGGCGGCAAAAAACGCCCGCGCCTCGCGCACCGTCATCTGCAGGACTTCGTAGATGTTCTTGCCGCGGTAACGCACCTCCAGGATGCCGCTCTTGAAGCGCGTGCCGTTGCACTCCTCACAGACCAGCTCGACGTTGGCCAGAAACTGCATCTCGACGGTCACCGTGCCGTCGCCCTGGCAGGTCTCGCAGCGGCCGCCCGCGACGTTGAACGAGAAGTGGCCGTTGGTGTAGCCGCGCCGGGTTGCGTCGGGGGTGGAGGCAAACCGCTCGCGAATCCCGTCGAAAGCTTTCATGTAGGTGACCGGGTTGGAGCGCGGCGTCCGGCCGATAGGGGATTGGTCTACCAGCACCACCTCCCGGACCAGCTGGGCGCCTTCGATGCGGCGGCAGTTCAGCCGCACTACCGGGACCGGTTCCTCAAGCGCTTCCGCAAGCCGCCCGCGCCCGACTACGCGCGGTGGCCGCTGCGCTGCGTTCCGGGCCGCCTGGAGGGCCTGCAGTCCTTCATACACCACATTGTGCAGCAGGGTGGATTTGCCCGAACCGGAAACGCCGGTGACGGCGACCATCATTCCCAGCGGGATGTCCACGTCAATCTTCTTCAGGTTGTTCGCGAAAGCACCCACCATCTTCAGCACCCGCCGGGAATTCGGCGGGCGGCGTTTCTCTGGGACCGGGATGCTCAGCTCGCCCTTCAAGTAACGCCCGGTGAGCGTGCTGCCATTTCTTTTCAACTCCGGGTAGGTCCCGGCAAACACCAGGCGGCCGCCATTTTCGCCGGCGCCCGGGCCCAGGTCCAGAACGTGGTCTGCGGTGCGGATCAGATCCGGGTCGTGTTCCACCACGACGATGGTATTGCCCAGGTTGCGCAACTCCGCCAGGATGCGGATGAGCCGTGAGGTGTCGCGCGGGTGCAGCCCAATGGAAGGCTCATCCAGCACATAGAGGGCGCCAACCAGCCGCGACCCCAGCGAGCTGGCCAACTGGATGCGCTGTGCCTCGCCACCGGAAAGTGTGGAGGCCAGCCGGTCCAGCGTCAGGTATTCCAGACCCACCTGGTAGAGGAACTCCAGCCGCTGCCGGATTTCCTCCAGCACCTTGCCGGCGATCTCAGCCTCCATCGGGCTTAGCTGGATGTCGGAGAAGAACGCGCGCGATCCGGCGATGGTCATCCGGCAGACCTGGCCGATGTCGTGGTCCGCAATCCGCACCTGCAACGCCTGGGTGCGCAGTCGTGCCCCCTTGCACTCGGGGCAGAGCGTGTAGCCGCGGTAGCGGCTCAGGAAGACACGCACGTGCAGCTTGTACTTTTTCCGCTCCAGGTATTCGAAAAAGCCCTGCACTCCTCGGAACCGCGGGCCGCCCTCGAAGACGTACTCCTTCTCCTGTCGGCTGAGCTGGTGGAAAGGTACGTCCAGCCGGATGCCGGCGGTGCGGGCCGTGCGCTTCAGTTCGTTATAGAAGTGGCGGTATCGGGGCTTGGTCCAGGGTTCCACGGCCCCTTCCTCCAGCGAGCGGCTTTGGTCGGGAATCACCCGGTCCGCGTCAAAATCAATGGTGTTGCCAAAGCCCTGGCAGCGGGGGCAGGCCCCGTAGGGGTTGTTGAAGGAGAACAGGCGCGGCTCGGGCTCTTCGTAAGCGAGGTGGCAGGCCTTGCATTCAAACCGCTCGCTGAAGCGGAGGCGCGGGGCTGGGGCGCCGTTTCCCGCGCTGGCCGGTTCAAAGCCCGCGCTGGCCGTTTCAAAGATGGCTTCGCCCCCTTGCCGGTAGCAAATCTCGACCCCGTCAATGAGCCGTTGCCGCAGTCCTGCATCGTCGCCCAGCGCCAGCCGATCCACCAGCGCGTACACGCTGCGGGAAAAGTCAATGTCCAGCAGCGACTCGGGCGTCGAAAATTCGAATACCTTGCCGTTCTGGTAAAGGCGCAGGAACCCAGCCTTGCGAAGTTCGAACAGGCGGGTTTTCAGCGACTCCAGGTCTGGATCCTCAGCCCGGCCCTTGGCGCCGCGATCGGCCTTGCTCGGAGCGTCGGAGGCGGCGCGCCCCCGGCCTCCCTGCCTGGGAACCGCAGCGGTGCCGCTCAGCGGGAACAGCAGGTAGTAGCGGCTGCCCGCCGGCTGCCCCAAGACGCGCTCGGCCACTTCGTCCACAGAGTCTTTCTTCACCCGGCCACCGCAGACCGTACAGTAGGTGCGCCCCACGCGCGCGTACAGCAACCGCAGGAAGTCATAGACTTCCGTGGCGGTGGCTACGGTCGACCGCGGGTTGCGGGTGGAGTTCTTCTGCCGGATGGAGATGCCCGGGGCGATGCCCAGGATTTCGTCCACCTCTGGCTTCTCGATGCGCTCCAGGAACTGTCGGGCGTAGGCCGAAAGCGACTCGATGTAGCGGCGTTGCCCTTCGGCGTAGATGGTGTCAAACGCCAGGCTCGACTTGCCCGAACCGCTGACCCCGGTGACCACCGTCAGCCGGTTGTGAGGAATTTCGAAGTCAATGTTCTTCAGGTTGTGGACGCGCGCGCCCCGCACCTGAATGCTTTCGTTGCGCATCATCTGAGCCGAGTCCCCCTGCGCAAAACCCCAGCGCCAGGGCAATTCTTTATTATATCGCCAAGCAAGAAGGGTGCCCCTCCGGCAAGCGCATCTCTTCATCCCTCTCCACTGCCAGCGGGGGGTGCCTCGCTGCCGACAGGCGGTGCTTGCCGACGCCCAGCCGTAAGGCCTGAACATTTGTTAAGCTGGTGTTAAGCTGGTGCTAAGCTGGCCGGGTGGCTGCGCTGGAGGTGATCGTGTTCGCCCGGACGCCCGCCGCCGGGCGAGTCAAGACGCGGCTGATCGGGCGTCTGACCGCCCAGCAAGCCGTCGAACTGCATCAGGCTATGATCACCGACACGGCCGCCATGGTCGCCACCCTGCCCCTGGCGGCCCAGCGCTGCATCCTGTTCAGCGAAGCGCCGGCGACGATGGCCTTTCCCAAGAGCATCGAAGTCGGACGCCAGGCCGAGGGGGACCTGGGGGCACGGCTGGTCGCCGCCATTGAAGGCGCTTTCGCCGGTGGTGCCGAGAAAGCGATCGTGCTGGGCAGCGACAGCCCGCACCTGCCTCCGTCGCGCATCCCGGAAGCCGTCGAAGCATTGGACACCGCCGACCTGGTGCTCGGTCCCACAGATGATGGCGGGTATTACCTGGTGGGTTGCCGAGCGGGGAGGTTTTCACCTGCGGTGTTTGCTGGGGTGGAATGGGGAAGCGCTCGCGCCTTCCAGCAGACGCGCGCAGCCGCTGCAGCAGCCGGCCTCGCGATCGCGTCGCTGGCCCCCTGGTACGACCTGGATGAATGGAAAGATCTGATGCGCTTTGCCCGCGAAGCTG
>JAKZXP010000187.1:0-5883 GCA_047514915.1 Terriglobia bacterium | reverse complement strand
GTATTGGATTTACCTTAATCTGTATCATTAAGTGTCCTCTTCTTAAGGACTGCCCGCTTTTAACAGCCGGCGTGCATTCCGAGTTCTCACGCCGGGAACCTGACAGTCCGGCTATCCCTTCTAATAGCTAATGTGAAATCGAGATCAAAAAAGGCTCAGGATAAATATCGGGGGCGTGGCGGCGCCGCTGTTCTTTAGCAATGGAGGGCAGGTAAACGCACAGATCCCGTTTGAGCTGGCGGCGACGAGCCCGGCCGCAGGTGGTTGTGAAGCCACGTCGCGATGGCAGAGGGCCGGAGGCGGAAATCCCGGCAGATGTGGAGCCGAGCCCGGCTGTGCCGCTGCTGGTGCTACAAAACGGTGTCCCGAGTGACACGGTCATCATCGCCGTGCAATAGCCTGCTTCGCATCGGCCTAAGCATATGACTACAAGACGTTTGCCACAGATTCGCTGGACACGTCCCCACTAGTCGGTTGGCGTTTACCTATGCTGCCACGCAGCCCCCTTGGATGTAACACGCCCTTATCGAAAACTGACCTACTACCCTGGCGGGCGTAGAGGTCAGTTTCCGGTAAGCCGACTACACGCCCAAGTGACCGCTGACGTTAGACGAGGAGCCGCAAGGCGCGACATCGGCCGGGTTGAAAGTACGGCTTGAGGAGAAGTTTGGAAAGTCGCTTATAATTACTTTGGACTCCTTAGTCTCCTCGATCTACAATGAGCTGTTCCAGGACTAGCTAGGAGTCTCGGGGTAGCCGTGAAGATCGTTTCCAGAGGAGTCATGTGCCACCCCGCCCTAGGAAACCCCGCTTCCAACGCCTCCTCCGCCACATGAACTCCCCGGAGTAGGCCTAAGACGTTGACTTGCCTGCGGGGTGGAGCCTAAGATTCCCTTACACTCCGGAAGTATTGCCTGCAAGACTGGATAGGGAAAGCAGACGGCCGGGGCGGTTCATCTTTGTATATGAAAGTAGCCGAAAAGCAGGGCACTAGCATCCGCACCGCTGTGATGCTGGGCGCCGGCGGTGGAGAACGCTTGCGCCAGGTGACGAACGGAAAGCCGAAGTGCCTGGTGAACCTGTTGGGACTCACCCTGCTCGCGCGCAGCCTGCGTGCCTTGAAGGAAGTGGGCATCTTGGATGTCCTCTTGGTGGTGGGCTGCCAGGGCGATGCGATTGAAGAGGCGGTGGGGCAGCTGAATTGCGACGGCCTCAATGTCCGCTGCCTGCCAACTCCCGAGTGGAGGTCGGGCAATGGAGTCTCCTTGATGCGGGCCCGGGCAGCAATGAGCGATGGAGCCCGCTTCCTTGTGTTGATGGCTGACCATCTGTTTGAGGTGAACACGCTGCGTGATTTTCTGCTCCGGGTCCCCGACGATGGTCACGCATATATGCTGGTGGATTTCTCCCCTAACGTCGAAGTGGATAAGGAAGACGCCACCTACGTCCACGTTTCGGATGACGGTGAGGTTTGCGCCATCGGCAAGGGGCTGGAAAGAAACCACGGTGTCGACTGTGGTCTGTTTGTCTTTGCCCCGGCCATCTTTTCGGCTCTTGAAACGTCTTTTGCTGCGGGAGACAATTCTCTTACCGGCGGCTGCCGCTGTCTCACCGAGCAGCACGGCTTAGCCAGTATCTCCCTCAGGGAAGGGTCCTGGCAGGACATCGACACCCCGACCGACTACCAGAATGCCAAGAAGAGACTTCTTACGTCTCTGGCCAGCCCCGGCGACGGCCTGGTCGCTCGCCACATTAACCGGAAATTCTCGCGCCCCATCACGGCTTGGCTCTCACGAACTGCGGTCACGCCAAATCAGGTAACAATTGCTTCTTTCCTCGTGACGCTGGCGGGAGCTGTGCTGTTTGCAGTCCGAGAACCGTTATGGGCCGGACTGGCCGTGCAACTGGCGTCGATTGTGGACGGCGTGGACGGCGAACTGGCTCGGCTGAAACTAAGAACGTCGGCCTTTGGCACCCTTTTGGATTCTTTGCTTGACCGCTATGCTGATGGGCTCATCGTGTTGGCGATGGGCTACTACAGTTACACGCTCTCGCCCGGCTGGGCCCCGCTCTTAGTGACTGCGGCTGCCCTGGTGGGTGTCCCGCTGTCGATGGCGTTCAAAGATCGCTACCGAATCGCCTTCGGTTGCTCCTTTACCAGTCAAGCCGACGATGCATGGTCTCGTTATCTTCTGCCCAATCGCGATGGCCGCCTGTTCGTGGCGATGTTGGGTGGGGTGAGTGGGTTTGTGCTGCCGGCCCTAGCCTTCACCGCCGTAGTATCACACGTGGTCTTTCTACGGCGACTATTGTTATTGCGAGTTGGAAAGTAGCTACTAGCTTTGCAAATCAACGTCGCGGTCAACTGGTTCCTGGAGCTGAAGCGCCTCGTCCGCACCGGGCAAAAGTGATCTGTCGCCTGGACTCCGACCCGCGTTTCCAGGACCGGCTGCGGCGGATGAACCTCCCGTAGTAAGCCTGAGACTCCAAGTCGCCCTAGATGTCGCTTAAGTTGTTGCTGGCGGAGAGGGAGGGATTCGAACCCTCGATAGAGGTTTAAGCCCCTATAACGGTTTAGCAAACCGCCGCCTTCAGCCTCTCGGCCACCTCTCCGGCGACAGGTCTACCCTAGTATAGCCCACGCGGTGCGGCCATAGCCAACAGGTTCCCGCGCGCTTTGCCCTCCGGCACCTTGTTTGTGCCGCGTTTGTGCCGGCACCTTGTTTGTGCCTTGCTTGTGATAGAAGAGGACCATGCGATTCCTCCGATTGTGGACCATAGTTCTGCTGGCGGCCACAGCGCTGGCCGCGGAGAAAAAGCCCTTCACCGTGGAAAAACTGCTGGCCCTGCACCGCATCTCCGACCCTCAGGTGTCGCCCGACGGACGCACGGTGCTGTTTACCGTGGTCACCCCTGACCTGGAGAAGAATACGCAGCCGTCCCAGATTTGGGCGGTCTCGCTTGAAGGCGGCAAGCCGCGCCGGATCACCCGCAAGGGCACACGGAACGTGCGCCCGCGCTGGTCCCCCGACGGCCGGCGCATCGCGTTTCTGAGCAACCGCGATGACTCGCAGCAAATCTGGCTGATGCGCGCCGACGGCAGCAAAGCCCGCCGGCTGACGGATGTCCCGGGCGGTGCCGGTGGGGTCCTGTGGTCGCCCAAGGGCCGTCACCTGTTGTTCACTTCCAGCGTCTATCCCGACTGTCCTGACATGGAGTGCAACCGTCGGCGCGAGCAACAGCTGTCCAAAGGTCCAGTGCAGGCAAAAAGTTTTACCCGACTGCTGTTTCGCCACTGGAATACCTACAAAGACAACAAGCGCAGCCACCTGTTTCTGATTGCGGCCGGCGGCGGAATGCCGCTTGACCTGACCCACGGCGATTACGACGTGCCCCCGTTTTCACTGGGGGGCCCGGATGAATACAGCTTCTCACCGGACGGTGCGGAGGTGGCTTACACCGCCAATTTGGATCCCGTGGAGGCTCTGAGCACCAACAAGGACATTTTTCTTGTGCCTGTAAACGGGAGCCAGGCCCCCCCGAAAGCCGGCGCGCCGCGCAAAGCCAGGAAGCTCACCTCCAATCCTGCCTGGGATGCCACGCCCGTGTATTCGCCCGATGGGCGCTACATCGCCTACCGGGCGATGATTCGTCCCGGCTACGAAGCAGACCGCTTTCGGCTCATGCTCTATGACCGAAGGTCTGGCCGTCACATTGACCTCACCGAGACCTATGACCGCTCCGTTGCCTTTCTGGTTTGGTCCCCGGACAGCCGGCGCATCTACTTCGGGACGGCGGACCAGGCCACCCATCCCATCCTCGTCATCAATGTGACTGGCGGAGAAGCGCGCCCGGTAGTCACCGGAGCGACCAACGGTGAACTGAGCATCACGTCTGACGGAGGCACACTGGTTTTCACCCGCAACAGTATGAACCGGCCCAATGAAATATTCCGCGCCCCAGTCCCCAGCGGTACAAGCAACGTCACCACCGCCGAGCCACGGCCGGTGACCCGCCTGAACGAGCCGCTGCTGGACGACACTCACCTTTCGGCCCCGGAGCCGTTCACCTTCGCCGGCGCCGACGGCACTCCCATACACGGCTGGCTGTTGAAACCGCCCGGCTTCGACCCCAGCCAGAAGTATCCGGTGGTGTTCCTGCTGCACGGCGGGCCGCAAAGCGCTTGGAGCGACGGCTGGAGTTTTCGGTGGAACGCGCAGACGTTCGCCGCCGCCGGCTACGTGCTGGCGATGGTAAACCGTCGCGGATCAACCGGCTACGGCCAGAAGTTCACGGATCAAATTAATGCTGACTGGGGTGGCCGCGCTTACGAAGACATCATGAAGGGCGTAGCCTACGTTGAAAAACTGCCCTACGTGGACCCTGCACGCATCGGCGCCACCGGCGTCTCCTACGGCGGCTACATGGCCAACTGGATCGCCGGCCATACCGACCGTTTCCGCTGTATCGTGAGCCACGCGGGCGTGTTCGACCTGCCTAGCATGTACGGCACCACGGAGGAGCTTTGGTTCCCGGAGTGGGAGTTCCACGGCGCGCCCTGGGAAAACGCGGGACTTTACCGGCGGCTATCACCCAGCAGCTATGTCGAGAATTTTAAGACTCCCACACTGGTGATCCACGGCCAGCTCGACTACCGCGTGGACATCGGCCAGGGCTTGCAGATGTACACGGCGCTACAGCGAATGAAGGTGCCCTCCAAGATGATCTATTTCCCCGACGAGGGTCACTGGATCCTAAAGCCGGCCAGCAGCGCCTTCTGGTATCGGCAGGTCATTGGCTGGTGGGACCGATGGCTGAGGTGAAGGCATTGGCTAACTAGCCACGGCCAACTAGCCAGGCCTAGCTGGCCAGCCAGAAACGCACGTCCTCCTGATCAGCTTTTATTCCTACGGCGATCTCATCCACATCTTCGGTAACCCAGACCACGCGGAACACCGCTTGCTTGCCGGTCAACAGGTTCTTCACATCTACGGTTTGTCCGGGGGAGATGCTGGAAAGAGCGCCGGTGGCTGCTATGCGAGCGCCGCTGATGCTGACGTCGAGCGCTTCGCCTTGGCCGGAGGCCTGATTCAACTCCGGAAAAGAATACGCCACCGGCACCAGCAACGGCACGCGTAGCGCGCGCCGCTTGTTTCCCGGGGCTACCGCCCGCGCTGGAAGAATAGGCTTCTTGTGGCGCGCCAGCAGCAAACGATTCAATGTGCCGAGGAGCGACAGCCGGCGGACCGGGCGGTCGTAGAGCAGCACCTCGCCAGTGGGCGGCAGCGGCTCTGCCTGGCGGGTCATCGCGAGCACGACGGTCTTGGCCGTATCCAAGCGGCCCCGCAAACCCGCCAGTAGCTTGGACAGCGGCACCGGTGAGGAATCGCCGTCCAGGACCACTACATCCCAGGAACTCTGCCGCAATTTCTCCAGCAAGTCGACAGGGCTGGAGGCTTCCACCAGCTCAACCGGCGCCTCTGCAAAAGCGTCTTCGACTGCCAGGCGGGTGGGAAGCGCCCGGGTGAACAGGAGAACTTGCAGGCTCATGGGTTCCTCCGTTTCAGCGCGGTGATGGCTTCGGCGAGGGCCGGGCCAGGGTTGCGTCCCAAGAGGGATCTCCCTGGCGATTGTATTTACCGAGCTGGCGCCAATCATCGCGCGTGATGCCGTTCAAGTCCCAGACCACTCGACCGCTCCGCACTGTCAGTTCGGCCTCCAGTTTCTGAGTGCCCCTGAGCCGCGCCCCGTAGGCATCGACGAAGCCGAACTTCCCCTTTACCAACCGCAGCACCGCCACATCGGCCTCGGCGCCTTCGCTCAGGTGGCCCAACTCCGGGCGCTGGATTTGCCTGGCCGGGTCCAGCGTCGAGCGACGCACAA
>JAKZXP010000186.1:0-2552 GCA_047514915.1 Terriglobia bacterium | reverse complement strand
AGTGGGCCGAGCAGATCAATCTGCCCGAGCGCGTGCCTGACATGATGCGTCGCGCCTTCAGCTATCTGCGCAACGGCCGTCCGGGGCCCGTTATGCTGGAAGTTCCCAACGATGTCGCCGATAGCGAAGTGGAAGCAGACTCCTATAAGAGTCCTCAGCGAGTGCGATCGGCCGGGGATCCGCAGGCGGTCGAGGCTGCGGTCCAAGCTTTTCTCAAGGCCCAGCGTCCTGTGATTCACGTGGGGCAGGGAGTGCTTTATGCCGAGGCCACGCAGGAGTTACTGCAGTTTGCAGAATTGGCGGGGACCCCGGTGATGACCACTTTGCTGGGAAAGAGCGCCTTCCCAGAGAACCATCCTTTGGCCATTGGAGCGGGAGCCCTAACCGCCCCCAAGCCGGTGGAGCACTTTGTGCGCGAAGCGGACCTGGTCTTGGGCATTGGCAGTAGCTTCAGCAGGGAGTGGATGGTGGTGCCCATTCCGCCGGGCAAGACGGTGATCCAGGTCACCAACGACGACCGCGACCTGAATGCGGACATGATGGTGAACCTGGGTATCCTCGGCGACGCGAAGCTCGTGCTTGTCCAACTCACCGAGGAGCTGCGCCGGCAGGCAGGTGCAAAGGGCCGGGATGGAGCCGCGGCGGTGAAGGAAATCGCGGCCGTCAAGCAAGCCTGGCTGCAGCAGTGGATGCCCCTGCTGACCTCCGACGAAGTCCCGATCAACCCCTATCGGGTGATTTGGGACCTGATGCACACCCTAGATCGCACCAAGTCGATCGTGACCCATGACTCCGGGTATGTCCGCGACCAGGTGATACCCTTCTACGAGTCGATCGTGCCGCGCGGCTACCTGGGCTGGGGGAACTCCACGCAGATGGGGCAATCCATAGGTCTGGCGCTGGGAGCGAAGGTCGCTGCCCCGGACAAGACGGTGGTGCATTTCATCGGCGACGCTTCCTTTGGCATGTTAGGGCTGGAGGTGGAAACGGCAGCCCGCCACAAAATCCCGATCTTGACGGTCGTTCTGAACAATTCCGGGATGTGTGGCGTCGAGCGCTTTCTTGGCGCGGCGGCGCAAAGCCAGGGCATTGCAAAGCTGGCGGTAGATCATGTGAAGTTGGCTGCGGCATTGGGAGCTGCCAGCGAGCGGGTCGAGCAGCCGCAGGAGATCATTCCCGCGATCCATAGGGCGCAGCGAGAACTTGCGACCGGCCGGCCGGCGCTCATCGAAGTGATCACCAAGCAGGAGCAAAGGGTTTCAAGCTTCTGGTAAGTCCCTCTTCCAAAGCAGTCCTAGCGCTTCGTGGCAAGAAAAGCAGGATTCTTGCAATGCCTACCCAGAACCGACGTGGCGGGATATTCGAGCCGCTGCCACAGAATCGGGTCTTGAACCTCCTCCCGAATAGCCATCTCAGGCCCCCTCGCCGCAAACGATCATGACCATCCCGGAGGCCAGTACGGTCCATGGGCCGAGCCCGAAATAGGAGAGTGGTAGGATAAGGCCATGAGCACGCGTCGATTGTTTCTTGGAGAACTCGCTCTGGGTGGCGCCGGCTTTTCGCCGGTTCGCCGCACTGGTTCGGGAGCGGTCTCCGCGCAGGGTGCCTCGGAATTCAGGCGGCCCGAGCGAAAATGGCCCTCATTCACGACACGCCCGGTCATCCTGGGGCGCAAAGGTGTGGTGACTTCCGGGCATTACTTGGCCACCGCCGCCGGCTTTCGCATGCTGGAAAAGGGAGGCAACGCGTTTGACGCGGCCGTGGCCATGGGATTCGCCTGCGCTGTGCTGGAGCCGCACTACTACGGGATCGGCGGGGAAGTTCCCATCCTGGTTTACACCGCCAAAGATAAAAGCGTCTGGTCCATCAGCGGCCAGGGGCCGGCTCCCGGGAAAGCCACTTTGGCTTGGTTCAGAGAACACGGTGTGGACACGATCCCCGGGGTGGGTTTCTTGCCGGCCACTGTGCCCGCGGCTACCGGTGCCTGGCTGACGCTGTTGGAACGCTTCGGACGACTGCCGTTGAAGGAGGTATTGAGTCCGGCCATCGAGCTGGCCGAACAGGGTTACCCGGCGCATGCAGGAGCGATCGGAGCAATTCAAAGCGCGCTGAACATTTATCCCACGACGGCCCCGGCTTTTCGCCCGCGGGATCATTTGCCCGAGATCGGCGAATTGATCCAGATGCCGGACTGGGCCCATACCTTCAAGCGACTTGTCCAAGCTTCCGGGTTGGGCGGATCGCGAGAACAGGCGATCCAGGCAGCATGGGACCTCTTCTACAAGGGGGATATTGCGCGGCAGATCGTGGACTTCGCTAAGAGCACGCGCGTGAAAGACTCAACGGGCCAGGAGCACCATGCGCTGCTGGAGTACGGTGACCTGGCCAGCTACGCGACCCTCATCGAGCAGCCTGTCACCGCCACCTACCGGGGCTATCAGGTCTACAAGTGCGGCCCCTGGACCCAGGGTCCGGTATTCCTGCAGCATCTTAAAATCCTGGAGGGTTACGACCTTGCGAGGATGGGCCACAATTCGGCGGACTATATCCAC
>JAKZXP010000185.1:0-2864 GCA_047514915.1 Terriglobia bacterium | reverse complement strand
ACCCGGAACACCATTCCTTCGGGGCCAAATTCCGTCAGCGTGCCCACCACTCGGTGCGCCAGCTTGACGAAGTACTCCTTGTTGGAAATTCCCCCGCTGGTCTCGCCATTGCCACGGTAAAGAAAGACCAGGTCAATGTCGGAGCTGTAGTTCAGCTCGTTGCCGCCGAGTTTACCCATGGAGAGGATGGTCATGGGGCACTCGGCATTTTCACTACCGGCGGCATCCTTGGTCTCAGGCAGGGGGGTCTCAGGCAGGGGGGTCTCAAGCAGCGGCTTGCCGTAGCGTTCCTCCAATTCCGCCTGGGCGTGTTGCAGCGAGTATTCGAGGATCGCGTCGGCTAGCCCGGACAGCTCCAGCGTGATCTCCGGCAGCGTCGCCAGATGTAGGACGTCGCGCAAGACGATGCGCAGGTACTCGCGCCGCTTGAACCGGGCCAACAGTGTTGCAAGCTCGACGCCGGATTGCTGCGGTTCGTCCGCGAATGCGCCCAGCGAATGGGACATCTCCTCGCCCGTTTTCACCCGGTACAGGGTCGGCTCCTGCTCCAGCCAGAGGACCAGATCCGGCTGGCGAATCAGCGTGTTGGCCAGGAACTGGCTATAAGCGAACAGGGACAGCAGATGGTGCAATGCCGGCGGGTGCAGCCCCAGGTACTCGCGGACCTCGGGCGTCGCCGAAGCTGCGAAGCGTTCCAGGTTGCTGAGCGCCGTATCGGGATCCGGCAGGCTGGGGAGAAGGCGCGGCAGCGCTTGTTGCGCCGCCGGTGGCAGCTCCCGCTCGAGCCGCGCCAAGGTTTCCCGCGCGCGCGCCGGCTGGAGGAACTGCACCGATCTCAACGCCGCTTCCACGTTCGCTTATATAGCATAGCCCGTCTGCGCTCTGGCGCAGTACAATCAGCGGCTGTACAATCAGCGAATGCGGCGGCCACTCGGTTCCAGCGCCCAGCGGGTTCACAGCCCGGGGCTCCTGTGGCGGCTGTATCTCAGCCTGCGGGGCTCCGAACAGGTGCTGGTGCGGCCGGCACCGGAACTGCCGCTGGTTTTGATTGCCCACTCGCGGCGCGAGCGGGCTCCCGCCGCTGAGTTGCGAGGCGCGCTGGAAGAAACCTGGCTGACGATTCCCACTGCCATCCGCCGGCAGTACGAGGCAGTCCTGAAGAAAGTGCCGCCGATCGTGGTGGTCATCCTGCGGCACCGAAACCCCTGCGGGTGTCTGGGGCATCACCATCGTCCGGGAACGGAAACGCGCATTGCCCGCAAACTGCGAACCCTTAGCGGAGTGCCGGTGGGCGAGCTGGACCTGGCCTTTCAAACCATCCGCGAGTGGCAGCCGCTATTGCTCTCCGATCTGGCGATTGAACCTGCCGTACAGCAGGCTGATCGGGAAGAGCTGGAGGTGTTCCGCTACCGACTGGGCCTGCTCGACGTGTTCCTTCACGAGTTGCACCACTACGCCGCGCCCCAGGAGGCCGAGCGGGCGGTGCGTGAGCGCAGCCAGCGCTTCTACACCCAGGTACTCGATACCTTCATGCGGGCGCGATTCGGTGTACGCTACGGGCTGCAGCAATGAGCACGCATCATTCATTAGTAGACGACCGGAAGCATTAGCAGACGACCGGAAGGAAAGGAGACCCCCATGGCTGAATTTGTCAAAGTGGCTACCACGGCGGAGTTTGGAGACCCCTCGAGTGGCAAGCTGGTAGAAGTCGCTGGGCGCGCGGTCGCCCTGTTCCAGGTTGGCGGCAAGTACTACGCCATTGAAGACACCTGCACGCACGCAGGCGGGCCATTGTCGGAGGGTTTACTGGAGGGCAACGAGGTAACCTGCCCCTGGCACGGCGCCCACTTTGACGTCACCACGGGCGAAGTCAAGGGGCCGCCCGCTCGCGCCCAAGTCCAATCGTTTCCGGTGCGCGTTGTCGGCTCCGACATCGAAGTGGAAATGTAACGGGAGTTGTGTTCTCAGTCTCGACTGGAGGAAGCGGAATGACCTTAAGAGCGATACATGGCAGGCTGGTGGTTTTGGCCGTCGCCCTAGCTCTGTTCTGGGCAGGGGTGGCTGTCGGTCAGAACACGTTCGGAGCGCCCAAGACCCTGGTGCACATAGTCACGATTCAGTGGAAGCCGGATGCCACCGACGCCGACAAGCAGAAGGCCCTGGACGGGGTCAAAGAAATGGCCGCGGCGATACCCGGCATCAAGAACGTGTGGATCAAAGCCACCAAGGTTCAGCCGGCCGACTTCAACGCCGTCTTCGTGATCGAGTTTGAAAACTCGGAGGCGCTCAAGCGGTACGCCGACCACCCGGCGCACGAGAAATGGCAAGAGCATTACTCGACCGTCCGCGCCTCCAGTTACAACAGCGTGGTCAGCAACTGAACCGCGGCTCGCGGGGCTGAGCGGCAGAGGTCTGCAGGGAAGGCTGTGTCCGCGCCCGTAGCTGCGTCAGGGCGAATCTCTTCGTGCCGGGAACATCCCGCTTCGTGCCGGGAACATCCCGCTTCGCGCCGGGAACATCCACCTACGGCAGCGTATAATCAAACGAGAAATGAATTTCCGCGAAATGGCGGCGATGGCGTGGACGAGTGTGCGCGCGTACCGGTTGCGCTTCTTTCTCACCCAACTGGGCCTGGCGATGGGGGTGGCCACGATCATTACCGTGATGACCCTCATCCAGGGCGCCAACTCCTACGTCAAAGACAAGATTGCCAACCTGGGTATTAATGTCTTTCAAGTTTCCAAGACGCCCGTGGCCATCTCTGACTTTGAAGAGTTCCTAAGAGCCCGGCGCAATAAGGAGATCGTGGTGGAGGATCTGGAGGCGGTTCGGGATCGTTGCCGCCACTGCGCAGCAGTGGGAGC
>JAKZXP010000184.1:0-3282 GCA_047514915.1 Terriglobia bacterium | reverse complement strand
ACCGCGTCTGCTGGCTCAATAAAATTCACCAGCGCTGCTTCCATGCCCGCGCTGCCGGTTCCGGAAACCGGGATGGTCAAGGGGTTCGAAGTACGGAAAATACGGCGCAGCTTCTCCTGGACGTCGTCCATGATCTCCAGGAATTCCGGATCCAGATGGCCAACGATGGGCGTGGTCAGCGCCCGGTATACCCGGTAGTCCACATTGCTCGGTCCGGGGCCCATCAAAATTCGGTGCGGAGGTTCGAGCGCCTTCATGATTCAGCCCCTCATGATTCAGTAATGATCCTCAGTTGGGCTCCAGGGCCGAGCAGCTTGTGCCCTCGGAGCCAGTCTTCAAACTTTTGGTGCAGGAAGTCCAGATCCACGTTGAAACCCGCTTCCAGCCTGCCTTCCGCTGTCGGCAGCGTGTCCTCCAGGGCGCTCAGCCCGGTGAAGTGGCGCATGAAGAAGCGGTCCAGCCACTCCAGCGGGCAAAGGCGGACGCCTGCGTCTTCTTTAATCTCGATCCGGAGCCGCCGCGCAAACATGACTGCCCTCGAGAGTATAGCAAAGCGGACGCCGCAATGCGGCTTTGCCGTGCTGTGGTATCATGTTCCGGTTCTTCTGACAGCAGCGGGGGCGACTCGACAAACATGAACGAAACTCAGGCATCAAAGGCAGCCGAGAAGCTGGCCGAACACGGCATTCGCCACCCCGGCCGGGTCCACTGGAATCTTGCTCCCGCCGCGCTGACCGAGCACGCCCTGGCGCGCGGCGAGGGAGTGCTGGCCGACAACGGCGCGCTCGTGGTTCGCACGGGCCGCTATACTGGGCGCACCCCGCGCGACAAATATGTCGTGCGCGATCCCTCTACGGAGTCCCATGTCGTCTGGGGCGCCGTGAACCGACCCGTGGCTCCAGAGGTGTTTGACCGGCTGCACGCCCGAGTGCTGGCCTATCTGCAAGGGCGTGAATTGTTCGTGCAGGATTGCATGGGCGGCGCCGATCCCGACTACCGCCTTCCCTTGCGCGTCATCAACGAGCTGGCCTGGCACAACCTGTTCGCCCGGCAGTTGTTCTTGCCGCTCTCCCCCGAGCAACAGGATACCCACCGGCCCCAGTTCACCCTCCTTGCAGCTCCCGGATTCCAAGCCGACCCGGAGCTGGATGGCACGGTCGCCGAGCCCTTCATCATGTTGAATCTTACCCGTGGGCTGGTGCTGATCGGCGGCACCCCTTATGCGGGCGAGATGAAAAAGTCGGTCTTCACCATCCTGAATTACTTGTTGCCTTTCCGCGGCGTCCTTCCCATGCATTGCTCGGCCAATGTCGGCGCCGACGGCGAGGTGGCGTTGTTTTTCGGCCTTTCCGGAACGGGAAAAACCACCCTTTCGGCCGACCCCACCCGCCGCCTCGTCGGCGACGACGAGCATGGCTGGACCGAGCGGGGCATATTCAATTTCGAGGGCGGGTGCTATGCCAAATGCATCCGGCTTTCCCAGGAGCACGAGCCCCAGATCTGGGACGCCATCCGGTTCGGCACGGTGCTGGAAAACGTTGTGGCCGATCCACAACGCCGCCTGAACTTCGACGATGACTCCATCACCGAAAACACCCGTGCCGCCTATCCCATCGAGTTCATTCACAACGCCATGATCCCCGGTGTCGCCGGGCATCCGCGCCACATCTTGTTTCTGACGGCCGACGCCTTCGGGGTACTGCCCCCGATCGCCCGCCTCACTCCCCAGCAAGCCATGTACCATTTCCTCTCCGGCTATACGGCCAAGGTCGCCGGAACCGAAGCGGGGCTGGGTAGCGAGCCGCAGGCTACCTTCAGCACTTGTTTTGGTGCCCCCTTCCTGCCCCTGCGTCCGTCGGTCTACGCCAAGATGCTCGGGGAGAAACTTGAGCAGCACCCGGCTCAGGTGTGGCTGGTGAACACCGGCTGGACCGGCGGCCCATCTGGCGTCGGCCAGCGCATGCACCTGCCTTACACCCGGGCTATCGTGGCAGCGGCGCTGGAAGGGGCTCTGGACAAAGGGGATTTCGACATTGAACCCGTCTTCGGCCTGGGGCTTCCCCGCACCTGCCCCGGCGTTCCCTCTGAGCTGCTGAACCCTCGGAATACCTGGAAAGACAAGGCCGCCTATGACGCTCAGGCGCGCGAGCTGGCTGGCCTCTTCTTGAAGAACTTCCAGCGGTTTTCCGATGCTCCGGCCGCGGTTCGCAAAGCCGGACCCCACCTGGAAGTCAGCGTCGGCTAGGGGTAGCCACTGCGGAGTTGAAGGACTTCCTAGGTGCAACTTCTTTGCAACAAAAAAGCACTCCATTCGCCAGCTCCGGCTTGACTGTGAAAGCTCCAGAGACTAAAATCTAGTTGAAATCTAGTTGCATCTAGAAGGGCTCGCCATGCAATTCGCTCCTGTACGGCATGCGCGTTTGGTCTTGTGTCAGGGAACCCTGGTCTCCCGATGCAGGGCTGATATGGACTCGGAGTGGCGCGCAGTCGTAGCCAGCCCCGACATCTCGCAAGCAATTGAAATTTCATTGCAACTAGGCCGAGTTTCCTACCTGAGAAGAACTCCTACCGTATGAGATCGCTTTACCGCTCGGTCGGTCTACTTGCTCTGTTCGCAATTGTGCCCATGGGTCTGGGAGCTCAGACAATCCAGGGTGTCGTCACCGATCCCCTAGGCGTGCCGGTCATGGGTGTGAGGGTAGAGCTAATCCAGAGCGAGATGCAGGCCTGGACGAACAGAACTGGTCACTACGAGATCCGAAACGTCGCTGCTGGAAGGTACACAATCCGTGTCCTGTCGGACGATTTCGAGGCGGTAGAAGCTCAAGTCCAGGTGCCAGCCGGTGGCATTCTCCATCACGATTTCCGGTTCGTAGCCGTCCGCAGCAGTGCAACCTCGATCGAGGTGGTCGGGGAGTCGCGCGATGTCCTAAGAGAGATTCCGGGCTCGGTTTTCCTGATCACGAAGAAAGAGTTGCGCGATTCCAAACCTATCGATGCCAATGAGGTGCTGCGGCGTGTGCCCGGCGTGAACCTTCGCGAAGACTCCGGTCCTGTAGCCATGAGGTTGAATGTGGGTCTCCGCGGGCTCAACCCGGACCGGAGCAGGAAAGTGCTCATGCTGGAAGATGGCATTCCGATCTCCCTGGCGCCCTACGGCGAGCCCGAGATGTATTATTCTCCGCCTATTGAACGCATGCGGCGCGTCGAAGTTCTCAAAGGCAGCGGGCAGATCGCACACGGTCCCCAGACCATAGGGGGCGTCCTGAACTTCGTCACGCC
>JAKZXP010000183.1:0-9085 GCA_047514915.1 Terriglobia bacterium | reverse complement strand
GCCCCCAACACCGTGGGCTTGTTCAGTCGCCGCCAGCTTCCCAACGTGGTTTCGGGAGTGTCTCAGGGAGGGGCCAGCGGCGATTTCGACCCCGGCGTCGGTTTAGCCACAGCATCACGCGATAAGTTCCTCAACCCATCTGCTTTTGAGATTCCCGACGACTTTACCTTCGGAAACGGGCCCTCTGTCACGGGTGTCAGGACTTTCCCGTTCTACCAGGAGAACATCGGGCTGATCAAGCGAACGAGCATCACGGAAAGTGTCAATATCGAATGGCGGATTGAGTTCTTCAACATCCTCAACCGGGTTCGGTTCGGCAATCCTTCCATTGATGTGAGCCAACTTACCTTTGGCACCATTAGCGGCGCAGGGAATCAAGCTCGCACGGGACAGATGGCATTGAAGCTCAACTTCTAGCTTCTACTTACAAGAGTCCGCCTCCAGACGGTCGCACGTCTGGAGGCGGTTTTTTTTGCTTTGTCCGGCATAAAGGTAGTGGTGAGGGACTGCGGCTTTCGGGCATCAGTCTTTTGGGGGGTCATCCTCTGCTCCTCATCCCCTGCTTTGTGAGTTACTTACAGGCAATGTGACCCTGTTCAACCCCAACAGCACCCGCAAGCGCTACCTGCTCTGGACCAACGCTGCCATACCAGCCTCTGCGGGCACCCGGTTCCTCTATCCGATGACACGCACCCGCGCCTCGGGCTCTTCGCAGGGGAGCCCCTGGCCGGTGGCAGACGGCATCGACCGGAGCCAGTATCGTAACCACCGGCGGGCGGTGGGCCTGCTCGCTCTCGATCTGGCTGACGACTACATCGGCTCCTACGACGCGGAAAAGGACCGCGGCCTGGTGCGCCACGCAAACCGCTTCGTGGCCCGAGGCGCCGGGATCTGGACTTGGGGCGCCGGGGAGCCCGGACGCCAGCACGTTTCCACCTACACCGATGCCGACGGTCCCTACGTCGAGCTGCGCAGCGGTCGCTTCGCCGGGCGTCGCCAGTATGAGTTTCTCGAGCCCGGCACCGCCGATGGCTGGACCGAATACTGGTACCCGGTGCGGGGCATCGGCGGCTTCGTCACCGCCAACCTCAACGGTGCGCTGAACGTGGTGGAGAAACCCGGCGCGGTGATGGTGGGAATCTTCCCCACCCGCGTCTGGAAGCAGGCGGCGGTGCGGCTGCTGCACCGCGGTCGCGAAGTCGCCCGGGCCTTGGCTGACCTGTCTCCGAAGAAGCCGTGGCGGCGCGACTCGTGCTCGGCCTCGTGGCAGGCTCGGCTACCCTGGTGGATGCGGTCGAGGTCACGGATGCCCAGGGCGCCACGCTGCTGCGTTGGACGCCGGCTCAGCCGCAAGAGCTGGCCATCGACATCCTGCCGCGAAACTTCGGCCCACTTGAGTCGCTTTCGGCCGATGAGGCGTATCGTAAGGGCGTCGCCGAAGTGAAATCGGGCGACTCGGAGAGGGCTGCCTTAAGTTTCCGTGCGGCCCTACGAAGCGACGTCCGGTTCGCCCCTGCGCTGCTGGAACTGGGCTTGCTGGCCCTCGCGCGCGAGGTCTGGGAAAGCGCCGAGCGAACGTTCCGTGCGGCCATTGAGCGCGCCCCGGATTGGGGCGAAGCGCGCTACCACCGCGGCCTGGTGCAGCTGGAGCGTGGCCGGATCGTCGCCGCGCGCCACCATCTCTACCAGGTGCTCCCCGGTTCGCAGAAGTACACCCGCGCGCAATTCGAGCTGGGTCGCGCGGAGCTGCTGGAAGGCCGTCCTGCGCTGGCCGCTCGACTGTTCCGCCGCGTACTGAAAGCCAATGGTCAAGACCGGAGCGCCCGCGAAGCCCTGGCCTATGCCCTGCGCCGGATGGGACGCTCCCGCGAGGCAGCCAATGAGCTGGCGGCACTGGACGCGTTGGACCCGACTAGCGCCTTTGTCGCCGCCGAAAAGATGTTTGCCCGCACCGGCCCCACCACCGCCGTGGACCAGCGAGCGGTACGCCACGTCCAGGGCTATCTGGAACTAGCCGCCGCTTACATGCGCCTAGGGGCCTGGGAGGCGGGCGCCGAAATCGCCAGCCTCGGGCTGGCAGCTTCCGGCGTCCGCCTCCCACTGCTGTTCTACTACCGCGCCTACGCGCGGGCCCAGCAAGCCGCGGCTTCCCAGGCCGGGGCCGGCGAGATCCCACCTGAGGTTCGCAGGGATCTGGCGGAAGGGGCTTCCTGCGAACTGACGCTGGACGTCTGGCCATTCCGCCGTGAGGGAGTCGCCATCCTGCAGTTCGCCGCGCAAGCCAACCCCAGCGATTCAGTCGCTTCCTACCTGCTGGGCACGTTGCTCTGGGCGCTGGACCGGAAGCCGGAAGCACTGTCAGCCTGGCGCCAAGCGCTCGCCGGCGACCAGACCCACTATCTGGCGTTTCGCTCCCTGGGCACAGCTGAAGTGGAGGTGGGCGATCAGGAAGCCGGCAGACGAACCCTGGCTCGAGCCTACGAAATGGCCCCCGACGACATTTCCACCGGGCTGGTGCTGGCACGGGTATACGCGAAGCAGGACCGCACTCGCGAAGCCAAAGCGCTACTCGAGGACATGCCAGCCGACGACGATCGCGTGGTGGAACAACGCGCCGCGCTGTTGGCACAGCAGGGACGCTGGGCTGAGGCCAGCGAACTGCTTCGCAGCCACCCCTTTCGGCCCGCAACTGGCCACCCGCAACTGGTTGCGCGTTCGTTGCTGGACCTGTACCGGGAAGTTCAGCTGGGCTGGGGAGCGGAGGCCGAGCGGCGCGGCGACCTGCCCGTGGCCGCGGCGCGCTTTGCTGCCGCCACCGAGCCACCCGCTCGCCTGGGGGCCGATGAGTCAGGCGGTCGGCTTAGCGCCCGCCTGCTGGCCTTCCAGCAACGCTGGGAGATGGCCGCCGCAGAGATCGCTAGTCCTGGGGCCGACAGTCCTGCGGAGCGCTTCTTTCGTGCTCAGGCTCTGGCCCACCTCGGCCGCACCCAACAGGCCGAGTTGCTTCTGGAATCGGTGCGCAGCGACGCCGAAGGCTTGGAGCGCGCCCCACGGCGCCAACAACGCGCCCAAGGTTCATACCTGCGCGGCCTGCTGGCCCGCCACGCCGGTCGCTTGGCAGCCGCCCGCGACGCCTTCCAGCGAGCGCTAATCTTCGACGCCAGCCTGCTCAGCGCTCGTGTCGAGTTGGCCCGCTTGCCCTGAGCTTGCCCGGCTACAGGCTCATCGGCTACTCTACGCCCACCAAGGCCAGGATCAGCAGCATGGTGCGTTCGATGCCCGGCAGCGTACCGGCCTTGTCCACGTTCACCCATTCGTCCAGGGAATGGCTGCGGCCACCTCGGCCGCCGGAGCCGACCGTGATGGCGGGAATCCCCAGGCTGATCGGCACATTGGCATCAGTGCTGCCGTAGCGCAGCGCAGGCAGGTTCCCCAGAGCGCGGGTCACGGCCACCGCGGTTTCGACCAGCGGCGAGTCGGCGGGTGTCTGGCCGCCTTTGCGGTCTCCCACCAGCTTGGGTTCCACCACGATGCGGCCATACTCGGTGCTGCGCACCTGGTTCTCTTCCCTGGCTCCTTGCTTGACCGCGGCCAGAAATTGCTGCTCCAGCCTGGCCAGCTCGGCCGGGGAGTCGGAGCGCAAGTCCACCTCCATCCACACCAACTCGGGGAGGGCGTTCACCGAAGTGCCGCCGCCGTAACGACCCACGTTGAAGGTCGTTCTCGGATGTTCGGGCACTTTCAAGCGGCTGAAGCGGGCCACGGTGGCGGCCATGGCGAATGCCGGATTCACCAAGCCGAAGGCGCCATAGCTGTGGCCGCCCGGGCCGCGGTAGGTGACCCGGTAGCGCCGGCTGGCCACGCCGCCATTGGTGATTGCCGAATCCCCCAGCCCATCTATGGAAATGAACAGGTCCACCCGCTGGCGTAACGGGCTCTTCTCGAACAGATAGCGGACGCCGCGCAGGTCGCCCAGCCCCTCTTCGCCCACGTCGCCGACGAAGATGATGTCGCCGCCGGTGCGCACCGAGACGGCCTCTAGCGCCCGGATCAGCGCCAGCATGACCGTCAGGCCATGCCCATTATCGCCGATGCCGGGGGCGGCGTAGATGCTTCCGTGTTTCCGGACCCGTGTCTTGGTCCCCTCGGGGAACACCGTATCCAGGTGCGCGGCCAGCATCAGGGTGGGCCCGTCACCCGCGCCGGGACGCTCGCCTACCGCATTTCCCTCTTCGTCAATGTGGACGTTTTTCAGGCCCAGTTCGCGCAGGCGCTTGGCGAAGTACCGGGCGCGGGCCGCTTCCTTGAACGGCGGAGCGGGAATCTCGGTGAGGGCCACCAGGTCCTCGAGAATCTGGTCGTAGTGGTCGCTCAAGTGCTTCAGCGCGGCGGCGACCGCCGGTCTCTTCATCAGCGCCCGGATGTCGGCCTCAGTGGCAGCTTGAGGATGCCCCGCTGCAAGGCCCGTCGCAGGCGAGCCCAACCAGAGACACCAGGCCATGAGGAGGGCCGCGGGCCGGATCGCGGCGGGATGCGTGCCACGCGCGCGTGTTGCGTTCTTGCGCTTCGCCGCTAAACCTGAACAGCGCTGCCCTGCTGGACTCATTTGTCCTTCCATCCCTCGAATTCCCTCCGGGATTCCTGATTCAAGAGGCGGTGCCGCAAGCACACCGTAAACATAGTGTAGCTCACCGGGAGTGAAGCTGTGCCATCGAGGCGGGGCTACCGGCGCTAAAAGCTCAGTAAGTGGGCTATTATGGAGCCATGGCGGAGCGAGACAAGCTGCTGTTGAACCGGGCTGAGACCCAGGCAGAGCCCGGCACCGGCGAATGCGATGCCGAATTCACCACCATCAGCGGCCGGCCCATCAACCGGCTCTACACACCCAAGGACCTTTCCGGGTTCCAGTACGCCCGCGATTTAGGCGGTCCGGGCCAGTGGCCCTACACGCGGGGCGTCCATGACACCATGTACCGCGGCAAGCTCTGGACGATGCGGCAATTCTCCGGCTTCGCCACTCCGGGGCAAACGAACCAGCGCTACCGCTATCTGCTCGACCAGGGCCAGACCGGCCTTTCGGTGGCCTTTGACCTGCCCACCCTAATGGGCTACGACGCCGACCACCCTACGTCGGAAGGCGAGGTGGGCAAATGTGGCGTGTCGGTCTCCTCGTTGGCCGACATGGAAACGCTGTTTGATGGAATCCCGCTGGACCAAGTCACTACCTCGATGACCATCAACTCCCCGGCCGCCATCCTCTGGGCGATGTACCTGGTGGTGGCCGAAAAGCAGGGCGCCGGCTGGGAAAACATCTCCGGCACCACCCAGAACGACATCCTTAAGGAATACATCGCGCAAAAGGAATACATCTTCCCGCCCCATCCTTCGATGCGGCTGGTGGTGGACACCTTCGAGTTTGGCGCTCGCCACGCACCGCGCTGGAATACCATCTCCATCAGCGGCTACCACATCCGGGAAGCCGGTGCGACCGCGCTGCAGGAACTGGCCTTTACCCTGCGCGACGGCATCGAGTACGTGCAGTGGGGCATCGAGCGAGGCCTCGAGGTGGATCAGTTCGGTCCCCGCCTCTCGTTCTTCTTCAACGCCCACAACGATTTCTTTGAGGAGATCGCCAAGTACCGTGCCGCCCGCAAGGTCTGGGCGCGGGTGATGCGCGAGCGATTCGGCGCGACTAACCCGCGCGCCTGGGCGTGCCGCTTCCACACCCAGACCGCTGGCGTGTCGCTGACCGCGCAACAGCCCTACAACAACGTGGTCCGCACCGCCGTTCAGGCCCTGGCGGCAGTGCTCGGCGGCACGCAGTCGCTGCACACCAACTCGCTGGACGAAGCCTGGGCCTTGCCCACGGAAGAAGCCGTCACGCTGGCTCTCCGCACCCAGCAGGTTCTGGCCTACGAGTCCGGCGTCGCCGACACCGCGGACCCGCTGGGTGGCAGCTACTTTCTGGAGCGCCTCACGCTGGACATGGAACAGGGCTGCTTCGACTACTTCGACAAGATTGACGCCCTGGGGGGAATGATTGCAGCCATCGAGAAGGGCTATCCCCAGCGGGAGATCGCCGAAGCCAGTTACCACTTCCAGCGCGCCGTTGAGCAGAAGCGAAAAATCATCGTGGGCGTCAACGAGTTCGTCGCCGAGGAGAAGCCCATCCCGACCCTGATCATTGACGAAAGCGTGCGGCAGCAGCAGGCCGAAAAATTGCGCCGCCTCAGGCGGACGCGCGACGGCCGCCGGGTCGGGGAAACCCTGAACACCCTCGAACACGCGGCGCGTGGCACCCAGAACCTGATGCCCTTGATTCTGGATTGTGTCCGCGCCTACGTCACGTTGGGCGAAATCTGCGATACTCTTCGGGGCGTCTTCGGCACTTACCAGGAAGCTAGTATCTTGTAACGGCGCGCTTCAGGGCGCCATGACGTGGATGCCAAGCTGAAGCGTGCCGAGATGCGAGGTAGGTCAGTAGTGGAACGAAAGATTCGCGTATTGGTTGCCAAACCCGGCCTGGACGGTCACGACCGCGGGGCCAAGGTGATCGCGCGCGCCATGCGGGACGCCGGCATGGAGGTGATCTACACCGGCCTGCGCCAGACGCCGGAGATGATTGTCACCGCCGCGCTGGAAGAGGATGTGGACGTGGTGGGCCTCTCCATCCTGTCGGGCGCGCATACCACCATCGTCCCGCGCGTCTGCGCCCTGCTGAAGGAGAAGGGGCTGGACGACGTGCTGCTCCTGGTGGGGGGCATCATCCCTGACGCCGACATCCCCGCGATGAAAGAGCAGGGTGTGACCGCGGTGTTCCAGCCCGGCGCCTCGATGAACGGTATCATCCAATTCGTCCGGCAGTTCGTCCGGCAGTCCGTCCGGCAATTCGTCCAGACTCCTGTCTCGGAGCGCCCTGCCCGCAGGTGAGGCCAAGCGGCAGGCTGCTCGAACGCACATTTCCCGAAGGAGCAACTCCCTATGCGTCCCGTCTACATGGTCGCGGGCGGAATCACCAAGTTCCGCAAAGCCGAGCCGGGTAAGAGCTTCCGGGTGATGGTCAAGGCGGCCTATGACTACGCGCGGCGCGACGTGCCTGAGCTCACCACCGAGATGATTGACGGCACGGTGGTGAGCTACTTCTCCGACCACTTCACGCGCCAGTTGAAAGCCGGGGTGATGGCGGTGGACATGTGCGGGCTGGTGCCGAAGCCCACGGTACGCATCGAGGGCGGCGGAGCCACCGGCGGCCTCTGCTTCCAGGAGGCCTGGCGCACCATCGCCAGCGGCATGATGGATTGCGTGGTGGCCATGGGCTTCGAGACCATGTCCCGCGTCAACACCTGGAAGGGGAATGAGTTCATCGCCCAGGCCTCGGACACCAACTTCGACTATCCGGTGGGCGGCTTCTACACCGGCTACTACGCCATGATGGTGGTGCGTCACATGCACGAGTTCGGTACCACCCGACGGCAACTGGCCTTGGTGTCGGTAAAAACCATCGCAATGCCCTGCACAACAAGTGGGCGCAGCATCACTACGACCTGACGGTGGAAGACGTGCTGAATTCGCCGATGGTGGCCTACCCGCTGACCATGCTCGATATCTGCACGATGTCGGACGGCGCGGCGGTCTGCGTCCTCTGCTCGGAAGAGGTGGCCCGGCGCATCTGCCGGCGGCCGGTACTGGTGAAGGCCATCGGCGCCGGCTCCGACGCTATGCGCATGGGCGACCGCCCTCACGGCAAGGTCCCCTTGCTGTCCCACGAGGACAAGAAGTGGTACACGAAGCTGAAATACCCCGGCGTGCATTCCTTCCGCGCCGGACGCACGGCCGCCATCAATCTCTACAAGAAGGCCGGCATCACCGACCCGCTCGAAGAGATCGACTTCATGGAGCTGCACGATGCATACACCTCCAGCGAAATCCAGACCTATGAGGACCTGGGCCTGTGCCGCTACGGCGAGGGCGGCAGATTTCTTGAGTCCGGAGCGCCGGAGCTGGACGGCAAGATTCCAGTGAACCCTTCGGGAGGTTTGATCGCCTGTGGCCACCCCGTGGGTGCGACCGGGCTGATGCAGGCCGTGTTTGCCTTCTGGCAGTTGCAGGGCACCGTCGCCAAGCACAACGGCGGCGACGGTCACATTCAGGTGAAGCGGAAAAAGAAAAACCGACCGCTGCGCGGCCTCATCCACAGCCACGCCGGCACCGGCACCTACGTGACCGCTACCCTGATGGAGAGCGTGTAGCCCATGCCCAGAAAAAAAGCAAAGCCCTCCCGCCCGGCCGTCTCCAAGCCCAAGCCGGCCGTCCCCAAGCCCAAGTACGACAAGATCCGGCTGCCCGAGCCGGAGGCCGGCACCGTCGTCTGGAACACGGACCCGCTGACCATTCAGGCGCACTACGAAATTGATTACATTCACAGCTACGCGGAAGACTCCCCGTTCTTCCTCGGCCTGTCGCAAGGAAAGCTGATGGGCAGCCGCTGCACCCGCTGCCGCCACAGCTTCGCTACCCTCCGCGCTTACTGCATGCAGTGCGGTGCCCCGACCCAATGGATCGAGCTGCCTCATCACGGCCGCGTCCACACCTGGACCACTTGCCATTTCGGCGGCGAGGAGTTTCTGAAAGAGACCCCGTTCAACCTGGTCCTGGTTGAGTTTGACCGAGTGGACACGTTGTTCCTGTCTCGCCTGGTGGGCGCCACCGAGGAGCAGATCTATGTGGGCATGAGGATCAACGCGCGGTTCCGCCGCAAGTCCCAGTTCAAGCCTACCGACGTCTACTTCGTCCCGGCCGAGACTCCGGCGAGGCGGCGGAAAACGGCAGTCTGATGAGAGAGGCTGTGGAAAGCACCGTACGGGTACGCTACGCCGAAACCGACCAGATGGGGGTCGTCTACTACGGGCATTACTTCACCTACTTCGAGGTGGGGCGCGTGGAGTGGTGCAGGGCGCGCGGTTTCAATTATCGCGACATGGAGCGCAAGGACGGCGCGCTCCTGGTGGTGGCCGAAGCACGCTGCCGCTACAAGGCGCCCGCCCGATTCGACGACCTGCTGCGGATTCGCTCTTGGCTGAAGCAC
>JAKZXP010000182.1:0-4195 GCA_047514915.1 Terriglobia bacterium | reverse complement strand
GGGAAGAAGTGGAGCTGAGCCAGCGCGGCTCGGTGCAGCTGGAAGGCCGGGTGCGCTTTGATCCGACTTGGGATGACGTGGAGCATCTTGAGGTCATTGAGAATGGGCAGTTGTTGCGAAGCTTCCCGAGAAAAGTGGGGGCGGCCGAGATCCGGTTCCAGTTTGAACACGATGTTCGAGAGTCCTCCTGGCTAGCTATTCGAGCTTATGGAAACAAGCTGGGCGAGATAGATCCCATGCGCAACCATATCCAGGGCACTAGGCGCCATACGTCGGAGGCTCACTCGGCTCCGGTTTATTTAACCTTGAAAGGTGCACCTCTCTCGGCCCAACCCCGGGTTAAGGCTGCGGCTCGTACCTGGCTGGCCCGGCTGGAAGATTTCGAATCCCGGTTGGCTGAGGATCAGATTGAGAGTTTGGACAGAAAATATATTGGGAACATTGTTGAACTGGACCTCCTCCTCAAGAATCGTGTGGCCTTGCTGGAGGAAATCCAGAAGGCTAAGGAATACTTCACGCGTCTAGCACAATAGGACGTGCTGGACGAGTGAAAGCGCTTTCTTAACGATCGAGTAGCTATTCTCTACGCAATCACTGAACCGAGACCGTCGGAAGTGGCCGTTCCGAATGTCTTCAACCATTGCCTGAAACGATTGCCTGAATCGAGTTCAAGCACGCACCTGCTCTTCTATCCTGTAGCGGCGCGAGTCCCGACCGTACATGGTAGAATTGAAGCTGGGCACCGGAAGTAGAGATGCTGTGATGAAACTGCGATTCAGTTTTTGGTCTGTGGCACTGTTGGTTCTTGCGGTATCGGCGGTAAGCGCTGACACTCTGCGACTCCGCGACGGGCGCACGATCGAAGGCGATTTTGTCGACGGTAGCCCTCGCCGGGTCCGATTCATGGGGAAAGACGGCGTCCTGAAGGTTTATTCCATTACTGAAATCAGGAGTATCGTTTTCGGAGAGGCTCCCGCGCCGACCGCCGGCAGACCCGGCGCCCGCCGGCGCTCCTCTGTCGTGCTTCGGCCCTCTCCGCCGATCCCCCGCCAGCCCTCGGCCGCCACAGCTCCAAGCGCGAGCGAGGCCGTTTCGGTGCCCGTCGGCACCGTCATTACCGTCCGGATGATTGATTCCATAGACTCCGACGTGACACGGGTAGGAGAAAAATTCCTGGCCAGCCTGGACGACCCGCTGGTGGTAGACGAGAGAATCGTGGTCGAACGGGGAGCCGATGTGACCGTGCAGGTGGTTCGCGTCGAGCAATCGGGAAAGTTTGCCGGTCGGGATGAAGTGGCGCTGAAGCTTTCCGACATTACCATCGACGGGGAAAAGTACGCCGTGGTCAGTAACTATGCGGAGGTGGCCAGCGGGTCCCGCGGTAAGCGGACCGCCAAAGTCGTCGGAGGCACGACGGCGTTGGGCGCCATCATTGGCGCCATCGCCGGCGGGGGCAAGGGCGCGGCTATTGGGGCCACGGCCGGCGCTGGCGCCGGCGCAGCGGTGCAGGCTGCCACTCGCGGCCAGCGGGTCCAGATTCCCTCCGAGTCCCGCCTGGACTTCAAACTCACCCAACCGCTCCCTGTGAAGTAAGGTGAAGTAGGGTGAAGTAGCGTTGCCCTTTTGGGGCATCAGCGGTGGTGGCGGCAGGCTAAAACGCCTGCCGCTAGAGGGCTCAGGGTCGCCCGCTGCGAAGCGCCTCCTGAACCATCAGCAACTCGCTGACGTTGTCCATCGTCACGACGCCCACCAGTCTGCCGCCTCGGAGGACGGGCAGGGAACGACAGCCGCAGGTTTGAAGGCGGGCAAAGGCGGACTCCAGCATCTCAAAAGGTCCGGCGGTCTCAAACTGCCGCTGCATTACATTACCTACTAAGGTGTGAGGTCCATGCTGCGTCAGCCCCTTCAGCATGTCGGCCCGGGTCAGAACCCCCACCAGACGCCCGCTTTCCAACACCGGAAAGTCCTGTTGAAAGCCCGCCAGGACGTGGTCCACCGCCAGCGATAAAGGCTCATCGGGAGCGAGGGCGCGAAAGTCGGTGATCATAGCGCGGCTGACGGGGATCCCACCCAGGGCGGACCGCATCTGCACCATCGACGATTCCTGAGCGGCACCTATCCAGACAAACAGCGCAATGAAAACCAGAAACGGGTTGAAGAACAGGCCCAGGAAGCCGAACAACAAGGCCATGGCTTGCCCGACCTTGGCGGCGATCTGGGTCGCCTGCACGTAGTCCATCTTCATCGCCAGCAAGGCTCGCAGCACTCGCCCGCCGTCCATCGGGAAGGCGGGTAGCAGGTTAAAGACCGCCAGCACCACGTTGACCCACATCAGCCGGGCGAGCCATGAGCCGCCCAGCACAGTCATCGGCGGCAGCTCCGGCGACCCGCCGACACTCACAAGAATCACGAACAACCCGGCGGCCAGTGCCACGTTGACCGCGGGACCGGCCAGCGCGACCAGCAGCTCCTGCCCCGGCTCTTCGGGCATCCGCTCCAGCCGCGCGACTCCGCCGATGGGCAGCAGAGTGATGTCGCGCGTTCCGATGCCAAAGCGCCGGGCGGTCAGCGCATGCCCCAACTCATGCAGGACCACGATGGAAAACAGCGTGAGGATGAACACCAACCCACTGGCCGCGGCGGCCAGACTCCGGCCTTGCTGATAGTGAATCAACGCCACCCAAGCCAGCAGCAGCAGAAAGGTGGCGTGCACGTAGATGCCGATGCCAGCGATTGCACCTAACTTCCATGACCACCGCATCGTTCCCTCTTCCTTCTCCAGGGCACGCGACGTAGAGTCCTGGCGGCCTACACCGGATGCGAAAGAGCCCCTGAGGCGACCGCTCTCCTTACGATCGAGGCGTCGTAAGGCGCACCAACGTAAGGTGCACCAACGGCTGAGCCGCCCACCTCTAACTGGCCGACTCGGTCTTTCTTTCCAGCCGTGCCAATTGCTCGTCCATCGAAGCAATTCGCTTGTTGAGAGTCCTTAGGTAGCGGCTGCGGACATCTGCGGCCGGGGCGTGAGCCATGAGAAGGGCGCAGGATCGGACTGCCCCTAAGTCGTCGCGCAACCGCTGGATAGCCTCCTCTGACTCTGGCCCTGCTGACTTTATCTTTGCTGGCTCCATCGGGACCACCTCTCACTCGGTAGGCCAGGATAGCATCACCAGCGGGCTCCAGAGACATCCTGGAGCGACTTTTGGCGCTGAAGCGCCCGGGCCGGTTCTTGCCGGTGGAATGGGAGGCCGCTTTGCGTTTGGAATGGAAGGTAAGGATATCGTTCGAGTCCAGCGCTTCGGCTGTAGTAGCCTATGCTTTCGAGCCTGAACATGACCCTTCGGGAAGTCAGCATCGGTCCGCTGCGTGTGGGAGGCAACCGTGGGCCGTTCCTCATTGCCGGCCCATGCGTGATCGAGTCGGAGGCTCATGCCAGTTCGCTGGCCGAGCGGATCGCTGCCCTGTGCGCTGAGCTAAAGCTGCCGTACATTTTTAAGAGCAGCTACGACAAGGCCAACCGGACCTCCCTGGGTTCCTTTCGGGGTCCGGGTCCGCGCGAAGGGCTCAGGGCCCTGGAGAACATCAAGCGCAGGGTAAAAGTGCCCATCCTCACCGACGTGCACGAGCCAGGGCAGGTGCCGGCCGCCGCCGAAGTCGCTGATGTGCTGCAAATCCCGGCCTTCCTCTGCCGGCAGACCGACCTTTTGCTCGCCGCTGGCCGCTCTGGGCGTGCCGTAAACATCAAGAAGGGCCAGTTCCTCTCACCCGGGGAGATGGAGCGGGCCATCGAAAAGGTTGCCAGCACGGGTAATGAAAACATTCTGGTCACCGAGCGCGGCACCTGCTTCGGCTACAACAATCTGGTCGTGGACATGCGTTCGTTCGCCATCCTGCGTGGCTTCGGCTGTCCCGTTGTGTTTGACGCGACCCACTCGCTGCAGCTTCCCGGCGGCGGGGGCCATCAAAGTGGCGGCCAGCGCGAGTTTGTCGAGCCGCTGGCCTGCGCGGGAGTGGCCGCCGGTGCCGACGGCCTGTTCATGGAGGTCCACGACAACCCGGAGGCGGCGCTTTCCGACCCGGCCACGCAACTGCCCTTGTCCCAACTCAAGCCGCTGCTGGAAAAACTCCTGGCCGTGCATCGGGCTGTCGCAAAGCCCGGATCGGCTGAATAAGGATCGACTGAATAAGGATTGAC
>JAKZXP010000181.1:0-3633 GCA_047514915.1 Terriglobia bacterium | reverse complement strand
GCGCTGCGCGCAGCTTGCCGCTGTGCCGGACGGTCAGGCCGCTTGGCAATAAGCCGGTTTTCACCAGGTGCCCACCCGCTGTTTCTACGGTTTTGCGGCCCGCTTCGGACAGCGGCCGCTCCGGGTCCTCGGATTCCGACTTGCTCTCTCCGTGCTGGACCAAGTACAGCTTCATTAGAACTACCCTCCCCGATTAGCACTACCCTCCTTGGCCCGGCCGAGCGGCCAGTCCAAGCTACCTTTACTGCCGAGTTCGAGGGCGGGCACTCAGCTTACGCCAGCAGCAAGAGCACCAGCGAAGACAGCACCGTACTCAGCAGGAAGGTCATCACGCAGTAACCCATGATGTCGCGGATGCCCAGCCCGGCGATGGCCAGGACGGGTAGCGCAAAGAAGGGTTGCAGCATGTTGCCGGTTTGGTCGCCAAAAGCAACGGCCATGGCGGTGACCGATGGCGCGACGCCGAGCTCAATACTGGGCGGGATCATGAACGGCCCCTGCACCGCCCATTGCCCTCCTCCGGAAGGAATGAACACGGTGATCACCGTCGCGGAGAAGAAGCTCCACAGAGGCAAGGTGCGCGGGGTGGAAACCGCGACGACTCCGCTGGAAATCCAGTCGGCCAATCCGGCTCCCATCAGACCCATAATGCCGCCGTAGAGAGGGTACTGGAGCGCCAAGGGGCCGGCCACGTGGGCGGATTGATAGAAGGCACGGGCATAGGCGATCGGACGAACGTGAAAGATCAGACCCGCCACCAGAAACCCCAGGATGAGCACGTCAAAGTTGATGGAGAAGCCATTGCGGTAGAAATGACCGGCCAGGTATGCTGCGCCCATCGCCGCCAGCAGCAGCCCTAACACCGGACTGTTTTCCAGCCGGGCAGCGGGGGTGCGCTCCGTCGTCCCCGGCGGCTCCTCCGGGTCGGGAAGCAGGTTGGGGTCGGCGGGCCGTGTCTGTTCCGGCGTCGGCATCATGGCCCAGAACATCAGCGGCAAGAGGACCAGCGTGGCGGCCACCAGGGCCAGGTTGTAGGGTGCCAGCAGGGTCTCGCTCACCGGCGTCACAGCGCGTCCGGTATAGGTGGCGATGACGTTCATCGGACTGCCTTCGGTGGCCGAAACCAGGGCGATGGAACTGGATAGCCCTGAACCCCAGACCACGAAACCCGAGTAGGCGCACGCAACCAGGAAGGCGAAGTCCACCCGAACCCGGCGCCCCACTTCCCGCGCCACCAACGCACCGACCACCAGACCGAATCCCCAGTTCAACAGCGAACTGAAAGTGGCCACCAGCACCACCAGGATCGCAGCGCTGGCCGGGGTGCGAGGGCGAGACGCCACCCAACCCAGCAAACGCCGCACCGGGGTCGACTTGGCTAGCGTGTAACCGGTCAGCAGGGTCAGGATCATCTGCATGGCAAACGTCAGGATCTTCCATAGCCCCGCATACCAAAATCCCAGCAGGTCCATGGGTCCGTGCGGAGTCACGGCCACGGCCAGACCGAAGGTCACAAACGTCAGCAACAACGCCAGCAAGAATGGGTCCGGCATGTAGCGTTGTGCCAGCCCGACGAAGAAGGCAGCCAGTCGGCGAAGCATAGGCGGCGGTCTTAGCTCTCAGGTGTCAGGTTGCGGTCGCGAGCCGCACGACTAAAGTCTCAAGCCTAAAGGCTCACGCCTCCAGGCTCAAGCCTCATGTGATACCCACCGCCGGCACCTGTTATAGTGGCCTGCCCAATCTTCCAAGGAGACTGCCCATGCTCGAGTTCAACGCCGCGATGATGGTTATGTCGCTATTGCTGTTTTCAACCCTGGGCGGCGCCGCGCCGGGAGTGAAGATTGAGAAAGTGCCTTACAAAGGCTGGTCGAACTGCTACCGGATGACCAACGGTCAGATCGAGCTGATTCTGACGGCCGATGTGGGGCCGCGGATTATCCGGTTTGGTTTCGTCGGCGAGGAAAACGAGTTCAAAGAATATGCGGACCAGGTGGGTAAAACCGGCGGCAGCGAGTGGCGAATATACGGCGGGCACCGGCTCTGGCACGCTCCCGAGATGCGGCCCCGCAGCTACGCACCGGATAATTCCCCCATTGAGGTGCGCGCTGGAAACGGGCGGCTGCATGCGATCCAGCCGGTGGAGGAAACCACGGGCATTCAAAAGGAGATCGAGATCCGGATGGCGCCCGACGCCCCGCGGGTCGAGGTAGTCCACAGACTCCGCAACAAGAATCCTTGGGCAATAGAATTGGCGCCCTGGTCGATCAGCGTGCTGGCACAGGGAGGCCGGGTCATCGTCCCGATGCCCCCGCGCGCCAAGCACACCGAGACGGTGGTGCCAACGCACCCGCTGGTGTTGTGGGCCTATACCGATTTTCGCGACCCACGCTGGACCCTGGGCTTCAAGTACATCACTCTGCAGCAAGACCCTGGGGCGAGCGTTCCGCAGAAAGCGGGCGCCACGGTCCCGGATGGCTGGTCAGCCTACCTGCGCAACGGACACCTGTTCGTAAAGAAGTTTGACGTTGTTAAAGATGCCACTTATCCCGATTTTGGCAGCTCGGTGGAGATCTTCACCAACGCCGACATGCTCGAGCTGGAGACTCTGAGCCCGCTGGCCACACTTGCCCCGGGAGCTATCGTGGAACACACCGAGCGCTGGTGGCTCTACAAGGGCGTCAAGCTGGAAAGCTGGGACGAAGCGGCCATTGACCGGGTGGTGCTGCCGCACGTCCGCAATTCCCACTAAAGCCAAGGCTGCCCTTCCTGCAGCGGGCCGAGTTCATCGGGCAAGGACCAGAAGAGAACATCCGCCTAGCAGGCGAACTGCCCAGTCCCTATGGAGGAAAAAAAGGACTCGCCGGGATAGTTTTACCATTGCCCTTTTCCACGCTGTTGCTGGGAGATCCACAAGCCCGGTGGTATAGAAAAAGTCCAGCACCTGGTAACCGGACTCGCGCAGTGACTCCAGTGCTGTCTCTTTGGTGAAGTAGTGGATGTGACCCACTTCTCTGCGCACCTTCATCGGGACACCCCGCAGCAGTCCCTGCACAGAGAGGTCTAGCGGGATGTGAAATATCTTGTAGTCGCCTTTCTCCCTGATGCCGCGGAGAAAGCCAAAATAGTCATCGACATGCTCAAAAACGTCAATTACCAGCAGCAAATCAAATTGAACATTGGCCGGGTCAAAGCTTTCCACCAGCAAGAAATGAAGCCTTTCGTTCTCTTTCCCTTTGCAAAGTTCAAAGGCCTGGGGAGAAACCTCGTAGCCCCAGAAGGAACACTCCGGGTCCATTTTCTCTTGGAGCTGCTTGAGGATTTCCCCCGCCCCACAGCCGACCTCACAAACGGTCTTGGGAGAAAGCCTGTTGCGGCGGAGCATTTGAAGGATCTGCGCCGCTTTCCAGGGAGAGTCTTCGGCATGCCAGAGGGGATTGGCCGCCAGATATTGTCCGTCACGGTAAAGCGGCCTGCTCGGCCGCCCTGAAGATGGCATCAGAGCGCTCGCTGACTTCTTTCCGAATATCTATTTGGGCAAGGCACCCTACACGCGCAGTTCCACGATGGTGGCGCCGGTGCCGCCCTCCTGCTGCGGCGCCGGGTAAAAGCGCTCTACCTGGGGGTGGCCGCCGC
>JAKZXP010000180.1:0-2831 GCA_047514915.1 Terriglobia bacterium | reverse complement strand
CTCCACCTTTCTATTCGTCGGCAGCACGCAGAACTCGTTGGTGTAGGGAGCCGTGGTGATGTGGGCCTTGGCTCCCCTGACGATCATGCCCCCGTCCACCCGGCGGACCTTTCGCACGTAAAGGTCCGGGTCGGCTTGCTGGGAGGGGCGCAGGCTGCGGTCTCCTTTGACGTCGGTCATGGTGATGGAGATGCTGGGGTCTTCCCGCTGGAGGATGCAGCGAAACGCTTCCAGGCGCTCGGCGTAACGGCTGCCGGTCGAGGCGTCGCAGTGCGCGGTGAGGATGGCCAGGGCGTTGACGGCGTCCGAGCCGCCCTCCTTCGCGAACGGCGGAAACCCGAAACAAATCCGGCTGCCGGTCTCGGCCAGCTTCCTCCGCAGCAGCAGGTCCTGGGGCGACCGGGGAGGCAGGAAAAACCGGCTGAAGGCCTCGCCCTCCGGCGTCTGGACCACGGCCAACTCCCGAAACTCCGGCGTCTCGGCCAGCTCATAGTCCACGGCCGAGGAATCCACGCCTATCTTCAGGACCGGATGCGTGGTGACGTCTTCCACGCGCTGGCCCTTGTAGTAAACGACGCGGCCGTCTTTTAAGCTGTTACGGAATTGCTCCGGAGTTCGCAGTCCCATTGGAAACCCTTTCGTGCTCCTGTGGATGTTATTGGCGCTCCATGCCGCGCGCGCATGGTAGCCACGGCGAGCGCTTTTTCTCGCCGTGGGTTTTTCTCAAATTTACAGACCCACGGCAAATTGGAACTGCAAATTTGCCGTGGCTACCCCTGTCCCTAACGGCCGTCTTCTAATCAACCTGCACCAGGCGCTGGAACTGCTGGAAGCGGGCGTCGATCAGCTCCCGGCTGAGATGGCGCAGGCGCTCCAGGCCGAACTTTTCCACGGTGAAGCTGCCCATCACCGAGCCGTAGATCATGGCGCGGCGAAAGTCGTTCTCCTCCGAGCCTTGCGCCGCCGCGCCGCGCGAGGCGAGGTATCCCATGAAGCCGCCTGCAAAACTGTCTCCGGCTCCGGTGGGGTCGAAGATTTCTTCCAGCGGCAGCGCGGGGGCGCAGAAAACCTCTTTTTCCCGAAACATCGTGGCCCCGTTGTCTCCCCGCTTGATGACCACGGTCGAGGGCCCCAAGGCGCGGATCGCGCGGGCCGCCTTCAGTAGATTGTATTCTCCGCTGAACTGGCGGGCTTCGGAATCATTGATAATGACCGCGTGCAGCCCTCGCAGCGTCTTCTCCAGCTCCGCCCGTTTCCCTTCGATCCAGAAATTCATGGTGTCGCCCGCAATGAGGGCGGGAGCCTCCATCTGTCCCTGCACGAGCGACTGCAACTCCGGGTCGATGTTGCCCAAAAACAGGTAAGGCGATTTGCGGTAATGCGGGGGGAGCTTCGGTTGGAACGAGGCGAAGACATTCAATTGGGTGTCGAGCGTCGTGCGCTCGTTCATGTCCGCATTGTATTCGCCCGACCAGAAAAATGTTTTTCCGGGAACGCGCTCCAGCCCTTCGGTGCCGATCTTCCGCTCCGTAAAAACGCCGTGGTGCTCCTCCCCGAAGTCGTCTCCCACCACGCCTACCACCTGCACCTGGGTAAAGTAGCTGGCCGCGACGGAAAAATACGTGGCCGAGCCGCCCAGCATGCGGTCCACTTTCCCTCGCGGGCTGCTCACCGCGTCGAAAGCAACCGATCCTACAACCAACAATGTCATGAGTTCGCTCCTAAGAGGGTTTTGGCTATGAAAGATATTTGCCGACGAGCAGCTCAAATTTTTTCCGCGTTTCGGGGGGGATCACCGCGCGGTGGGTTATGATAGAGGCTGCCAGCGCCGAGCCGCAACCGCAGGACCGCTCGTCCGGCATTCCTTCGATCGCTCGCAACAGCACCTGAGCGGCATTCTCAGAATTTTTCATCAAGTTGGCGATGATCTCCTGGACGGTGACGGCCTCGTGACCCGGATGCCAGCAATCGTAATCGGTCACCATCGCCACGGTGACGTAACAGAGCTCGGCCTCCCGCGCCAGCTTGGCCTCCTGCAGATTGGTCATCCCAATCACGTCCATCCCCCAGGACCGGTAGACGTTGGATTCGGCCTTGGTGGAAAAGGCGGGACCCTCCATGCAGAGATAGGTGCCGCCGCGGGTGGCCAGCACACCAGCGTCCCGGCAAGCCGCCTCCAACACGCCGAGCAGCACGGGGCAGACGGGATCGGCCAAGGAGACGTGCACCACCAAGCCGTCGCCGAAAAACGTGGAGCGGCGGTGGCGGGTGCGTTCATAAAACTGGTCCGGCAGAACGAACGACAACGGCTTATGTTCCTCCTTCAACGATCCCACGGCGCTGAAGGAGATGATGCGCTCGACGCCGAGCATCCGGAAGCCGTAAATGTTGGCGCGGAAATTCATATCCGAGGGCAAAATCCGGTGCCCCCGCCCGTGCCGGGCCAGGAAGGCGATTCGCCTGCCCTGCAAGGTGCCGAGCATGTAGCTGTCCGAGGGAGGCCCCCAGGGGGTGTCGAGAGAAACCGCTTCTATGCTTTCCAGGCCGGGCAGGGAATACAGCCCGCTTCCTCCGATGACTCCGATTTCCGCTTGTGACATGTTGTTCCGGGTTTTCTCCTTCCGTCCCTTCATCTTTTTTTATGCGCTGGCGGCAGCCCTTCCACCAACTCCAGCAACACTCCTCCTGTACTCTGGGGATGAACAAAGACGTAGCGATGTCCTCCCGCGCCGACCGCCGGTTCCGGATTCACCAGCCTGACGCCGCGTTCCTGAAGCCGGGCCACCGTGGCCCGCAGGTCCGGCACCCGAAGGCAGATGTGATGCAGCCCC
>JAKZXP010000179.1:0-3708 GCA_047514915.1 Terriglobia bacterium | reverse complement strand
TATTCTCCTGGGGAAGGTAAGATTCCAGGTTCAGAAGCTGGGCGGACGTCCACACCCCTACCGGGTCAACTCGGCCACGGCGCTGATCGCGGTGCGGGGCACCTCATTTGAGGTCACTGTCGAGCAGGATGAAACCACCATCGTGGCGGTACAGGAAGGTCTGCTGGCGGTAGCGCATAAGTTGCTCCCCCGAGGGCGCGAAGTGCTGGTAAAGACGGGTGAAGTGCTCGTCGTGCGGCCCACCGAGCCACTCACTTCCGTTTCGGTCAACAAGGGGCGGCTGGCAGTGCGGATCTTGAGAGTGGCTGTGGAGGGCGCTCTGCGGACAGGGCGCTTGGGCGGAGGCGGTCGCGGGTCTGCACCCAGCGGCGGTGGCGGCGGTGGGGGCGGCGGCGGCGGGGACTTGGGCCAGGCACCTCCCCCTCCTCCCGATGTGCCCAATGATGACAGCGGCCCGGGAGCAGGGCAGCCTCCGAGTTCGGGCGGCGGCAGTTCCCCTTTCCAAGCTCCTCCGCCAAAACCAAGAATCAACAACTAGTCTCTGAAGCTACCGGCCGGCCTGGCTAGCGGCGGCTTCTGAGGAGTCCCGAAAAATCCACTTTCCCTTGCTCAAGAGGTCCCATCCCATTTTCAGCAACCCACGGCAAGCCTTCCTAACGACTGCCGCTTTGGGCGCGTCCCGAAAGCTTGGCCGCGGCTTTCCGTTTGCCGCGCCTCCTGCCCCTTGCTAAGCTCCAACGAGACGCCTGGAGAGTCGGACTAGAAATGCATCATCGGGTTTGGCAGAAGGCCTGGGTCGCAGGGATTGGGCTGGTTTTCTGGCTGGCGTGTGTAGCCCTGCTAGCGACGGCGGCCGACTGGCCCCAGTGGCGCGGCCCGAACAGGGACGGAATCTCGCCCGAGACAGGCTTGCTCCGTTCCTGGCCGGCCAGAGGGCCTCGCCTGGTCTGGAAGGCGCAAGGGATCGGGGAGGGCTACTCCAGCCTCGTCATCTCTCAGGGCCAGCTGTTCACCCAGGGGCAGCGTAGGGGAGCCCAAGTGGTGCTGGCCCTCGACGAGGCAACCGGAAGGAAACTCTGGGAAACGCGGGCGGGGAAATCGTATCGCGAATCTAGCGGCAACGGACCTCGGAGCACGCCAACCGTGGATGGGGACCGGGTGTTTGCCCTGTCCGCTGACGGCACCCTGGTGTGTCTGGAAGCCAGTAGCGGGCACCAGCTTTGGAGTCTCGACATCGTTCGGAGATTCCGCAGCCAGATACCCGAATGGGGGGTCAGCGGGTCGCCCTTGGTAGACGGGAACCGCGTCATTGTGAACCCGGGTGGCCGGGGTGCTTCGATTGTCGCCTTGGATAAGAGGAACGGGAACGTCCTGTGGCGTGCGCTGAGCGATCCGCCAGGCTATTCATCACCCATTGCCGTCGAAGTGGGCTCCACCCGCCAGATCATCGTGTTTACCGGTACCGGGGCAGTGGGGCTTCTGGCCGGGAGGGGCGACCTGCTGTGGCGCTACGACCGGGTCGCCAATCGCGCCGCCAATGTCCCCACGCCCATCTTCCGCGACGGGCGCGTTTTTCTTTCCTCTGTCACCGGCGGCGCCCTGGTGAGGCTGACCTCGAAGCATAGCTCCTGGAGAGCCCGAGAGGTCTACTTTAATCGTAAGATGAGCAATCACTATAGTAGTTCAGTTCTAGTGGGCGACTACCTGTACGGCTTCTCCAGTTCCGTCCTGACGGCCATGCGCTGGAAGACGGGGCGAGTGGCGTGGCGCGACCGCAGCGTAGGAAAGGGCACCGTGGCCTACGCTGACGGGCATCTGTATCTGACGAGTGAAGGCGGGGTCGTAGGCCTGGCAGAAGCCACTCCTACTGGTTATCGGGAAAAATCCCGATTCCAGATTTCGCGCAGTTCGGTTCCCCTACGGACCGTGCCCGTGATCTCCGGTGGCCGGCTCTACCTCCGCGACCAGGACACCCTCTACTGCTTCGACATCAGCCGCTCGCAGTGACCGGGAGCGGGCAGTAGGCGCCTTCTGAGAAACCCTGGGACTCTATGGCCAGGGCGTGGTCGAAGCGAGCCCGATAGTTCTCCCAGGCGATGGCCGCAGTCAGCTCCACTAGCTGAGCCTCGCTGAACTCACGACGCAGCGTTGCGAACAGCGCATCGGGAACCTCAACCGGCGTTTTCGTCATCGCCACGGCGTATTCGATGACCAGTTTTCCCAGCGGGGAAAATGCGGGGCTGTCTTTGTAGACCGGCAGGTCGCGGAGCTGCTCCTCGGTGATCCCGGCCGTTCTGCCCACGGCAGAGCCGATGTCAATTCAAAAGGGACAGCCGATCAGGGTCGCTGCCTTGATTGGGCCAGCAATTTCAGCCGCTCTTCCACCAGGCGGGAGCGTTCCAGAGCAAACTCAAACGCGCCATAGCCATTTAGCAACCAGGTGTGGCGCGCGTACACCGTCAGCGGCTCAGGCACTTTGCCGACCCGCCGACGCGCGAACCAGTATGCCAGCCGCACCAGCAAGCCCGCTTTGCCTTCCGCGATTCCCTCAATCCTTGCCATTTTCTACCAGGCCATTTTCTACCAGGGAAGTTGCTTGAACTCCCCTTTATGAAATCGATTTATGAAATCAATTGAACGTCAAATGGTAATAGTTAATTTGTCGTGATCTCCTTCTAAGAGAGTGAAACGAATCCTCTTATTTGATCGCCGGTTGATGTCACGCATCTTCTCTTCGACATCCTTCATGTGGTTCCTTCGGGACGACTTGGAGTTTGGGTTGGACGAGGAGGAACTGAACCAGAATCGGCAGCGGCTGCCTGCCTTAAGGTGCGAGCTGCGCTCACTGTCCGATCCAATGCGGGACTTTGCGATCGCCTCCAAAATCTCAAGATCAGGATTGTGGTGAGCACCATCCCCACAGAATATATAGTCGTCCGCGATAACTTTGCGATAAAACTGTTCATCGGTATTATGCTCGGCGCCATGGTGGGGAATCTTTAAAAGGTTGACGTGCAGAGAGTCGTCGTCATGCCTGCCGATGCGCCTGAAGTGCTTCAGGCCAGCCAGGATGTCTTCCCCGTGACCGTCGCCTGTTAGTAGAAGCGTCTTGCCGTTTTCTTCAACCAGGAACATGAGAGAAGCCAGATTCTGGGTTGTGACAGCGGTGCGCGTGCCCAGTGCATTTCCCATTAAAGTACGAGCAGCTTGTAACCCTTCCAGGCTCGACGAGGCCAAAGCCTCTTGATCTCTGCGATGGCGCCTTCGAATCCTATTAAGGTGCTGCTCAGTGGAATGTTCCTTAAGCCATTTGGTCCACTCGTCCCGGAGCTTTTCGAGATCGGCCTCGGACGGACCAAGAATCTGAAAGGTCATACCGCCTAACGACAAAGTGCTGCGAGTCCTCGGTCGAAGCATGACCTTGTTGTTTGCTGGCTTGTTTACAGGTATTTTCAACTGCTTGCTGCCAACTCGCTTGGTGACCTCAATGGCATCGGCCATACTTGACGCCAATTCCTGGTACCCATCTGCCAACTCGCCTAGCTTACCGCTGGAAAATCCTCGAAGGACACGTGCGGTCGCCGCGAGTTGGCTGCGAATCCGGCCACTGTTCGCGCCAAGCTGCTCGTGAAAAGCATTGTGCCAGATGCCCAGGATCTCCGGCGGGGGCTCAACCTTCGGCTTGCGGTTCCGCCGTCCAGGACTGGG
>JAKZXP010000178.1:0-5459 GCA_047514915.1 Terriglobia bacterium | reverse complement strand
CCTCGGTATCGTGCCAGAAGCCGACGTGCGATTCGCCGAGTTTCCAGCAAAGGTAGATTTCGCGCTCGTCCACCACGCAGGGAAAGTCAATCAAGCCGACTTCGAGATCTTTGACCAGGCAACCGCGGGACTCGATCTGCTGCAGCGTTTCGTAAAGCTGCCGGACGGAGTTGTCCTTCTCGAGCCTGAGGCCAGCCAACCGAGGGTAATCCACCACGATGCCCCCCTCCAGATGGATCCTTTGATTCAAACTGGCGAATTCGGCATCGAAAGCTTCCACCTTCTTCTTGTGGCGCATCGCGGTGCACAGCAACTCCTTCAGCGCTGGCAGCAGGCTTTCGGCTTCCTGGAGGTTAAAGGACTGGTCCGCCATACTATGTGCCGTCTCCGATCATCGGTCCCACACCCAGCGTTTCCTATTATACAACCCCGTCTTCTACAACCACGTCGGTTTCGGGTTGGTCTCGAGCTCAACCTCCGATGAACACCATGGTCCGGTCCGGTTTCACGAAATCCGGATCGTTGATGTGATGCCGCTCTTCCTTGAGCCGGGTCAGGCGGCAGATGAAGTCGGCAATCTCCTGGTCGGAGGCGCCACCGCGCAACAGGGGCTTCACATCGTAGTCCCCGAGGGAGAACAGGCAGGTGCGGATCTTTCCATCCGCGGTCAGCCGAATACGGCTGCACATGCCGCAGAACGGCATGGAAACCGGGGCCACCAGGCCGATTTCGCCGGGGCCGTCGGCGAAGCGGTACCGCAGAGCCGTCGAGCTGGGAGTGTCACGCCCGATGGGCACCAACGGGTAGACCGCACGAATCTTTTCGATGACCTCGCGGGCCGTCACCACCAGTTCCCGCTTCCAGTTGCGGTCGGCACCCAGAGGCATGAACTCAATGAAACGGACGATGAGGCTCCACTCGCGGGCAAACGCCGCGAAATCCACTACCTCATCGTCATTCAACCCACGGACCAGGACCACGTTGACCTTCACCGGTTCCAAGCCCGCGGCCTGAGCCGCCGCGATGCCCTTCAGCACGCGATCGTAGCCATCGGTGCGAGTGATCCTGGCGAACTTGTCTCGATGCACCGAGTCCATGCTGATGTTGATCCGCGTCAGTCCGGCCTCGGTGAGCGCCTGGATCTTCTCCGCCAGAAGCCAGCCGTTGGTTGTCAGGGCCCGATCCTCCAACCCCGGGATGGAAGAGAGCTGGGTCATGAATCGCTCCACGCCATGACGCAGCAATGGCTCCCCGCCTGTCACCCGGACCTTCCTGATCCCCAGCCCTACAAAAATCCGGCTTAGGCGGTAGAAATCGTCCAGGGAGACCGTCTCGGTGCCGGAGTGGACCATCGGATCGGCGCTCTTGCAATAGAAGCACCGGAAGTTGCAGCGGTCCGTGATGGAGATGCGCAGGTCTTGAATCGCCGGCCGTAGCTGTCCTGGAGCATAAAACAACAAAGCCCGTACCCATGTTTGGCAGGTACGGGCTCAAACTTCGAGACCGCGGGCTCTCCTTTCCAAACACGGGAGGCGCAGCCGTTTCCCGCTACACCCTATCGGCTCCAGACCATAGTCCCTGAGGACCTTAGGCTCTGCGAGCTCGGAGAAACCGACATTAGCTATTATATCAGGTCAATGCGATTGTCGTCTCCCGGGGTTGCTCTAAACCGGGCGCATTATACCACCGGCAGAAAGGCGAGGAAAGAAGGCCAGTAGAACGTCAGGAACTGCAGTTTTTCTGATAGGATAGGTGTGAGTAGGAGAATTCCATTTGTCCGGTGGGAGCTGATATGGCAAGGGTTTGCGAGGTTTGCGGGAAGGGCCCGCAATTTGGGCATCGGATCAGTCATGCCCATAACCTGACCAAGCGTCGCTGGAACGTGAACCTTCAGACAGTGCGCGTGGTGGTCAACGGCGGCCGGCGGCGGTTGCGTGTCTGTACCCGTTGCCTGCGTTCCGGCAAAGTCCGCAAAGCCTAAGTCACCCACGAAAGGTGAGCCCGGATTAGCTCGGAGTGCGCCTTCTCCCCTGACCCTTCAGCGATATTTAGCTAGCGCCGCAAGAAGCGGGCGTGCTTCGGTGGGGGTGGGAGCTTTCCCATTCAGGATATTGCGGGCTGTGATCTCCCGGCCGTAGAGTTGGCGGTTGCCCTTCTCGTCGGGCTTGACCACGGCGCCTTTCAGGGTCACGCCTACAAATAAGCCCCGCGCCCGTGAGTAAGTCAGGATTTCGGAGCGCATAGTGGCGTTCGTCTCCGCCGAAGTGGCGCGCCCCACCGGCCCGGCGGCCACCGAAGCGTCCACGCCCAAGGTGAACTTGTCGCTGGTCAAGAACTTCATGCCTTTCTTGTTCATCACCAGCATGATCACGTCAATGGCCTGCCCGCCGATTTGCAAGCCGAAGCTGCCGCCCCGCACGCTCAGGATGGAAGGCGGCCCCCAAAGCCGTGACGCCTTCCTGCAGGTCACCAGCCCGCTCCCGAAATGCCCCCCGAAGCCGAAGCCGCCCTTCTTCATCGAAGGAACGATGGCAATGCAGTGCGCACGCACCAGCAGCCGCTTCGGGATAGTGTTCTCAGGAATGTCCATTATCTCAGAAAAGACTTCTGTGGCATTCTGCACTCGCTTCACCTGTTTCTTCCGGTCAGCGAGTACCGTGGGAACCAGCAGGCTCAGAGTCAACAGGCCCACCATCAGGCCGTGGATTCGCATGTAACACCCCCTCGGTTCATTGTACTCGATGCCCGACGTGACGGGAACAGCGCCAGCGGAGACTAGAATGGTATCCTCCACAACTGACGTTTATGCGTTCCTGCGGTAGATTGTCCAGTTCAGGCGCCGATGGTGCGGTGAAAAGCAGCAGCGATCAATTCGGCGTAGCGACGCACCTGCGCTTCCTTCTCGCCCTCAATCATGATGCGGACTAGCGACTCTGTGCCGCTGTAGCGCACGACCACCCGCCCTATCAGCCCGAAGTGTTCCTGAGCCGAGCGGATCGCCGCCCAGACTTCTGGCAACTCCTCCAGCGGCACCTTTCCCCGCACTGCGACGTTCCGAATGACCTGGGGGAAAGGTTTCAGTTCCGAGACCAGTGCATCCAGTGGCCGCCCAGTGGCCGTCACGATCTCCGCGACACGCAACGCGCTCAGCAGGCCGTCCCCTGTCGTGTGGTCACCGCCGAAGATGATGTGCCCCGACTGCTCGCCGCCCAGGCTGGCGCCGCAACGCAACATTTCCTCGAGAACGTATTTGTCGCCCACCGGGGTGCGCCGTAGTCGGACCCCGGTGGCTCCCAAGGCCGCCTCCAGGCCCAGGTTGGACATGATGGTGGCCACGACCACACAGTTCTTGAGCCAACCCTGGGCCAGCATGTGCCTGGCGGCCAGAAACAGCACCCCGTCACCATCCACCAGATTGCCGTTCGCGGTGACGAACAGCGCCCGGTCGGCATCCCCATCGAAGGCCACGCCCAGGTCAGCCCGCTCGGCGGGGACACGCACCCGGAGCGATTCGGGATGCAGCGACCCGCACTCCAGGTTGATATTGCGTCCGTTGGGAGAAGCGTGGATGGCGATGACCTCTGCGCCGAGTCGCCGAAACAACTCCGGAGCCACCGCTGACGCGGCACCGTTCGCGCAATCCAGAACCATCCGCAGGCCGGAGAAGGTAACCCCGCCAGACACCAGCGAGCAGAGGAAATCCTGGTAGCGACCCTGCAGCGAGGCATCCTGCTTCAACCGGCCACCGGGAGGAACTTGCCGCGATGATACCGCGGGGTTGGCCTGCTCCGTGGCCAGCCGGAAGATCGTCTGCTCGACTGCCAGCTCACTCTCGTCAGGGAGTTTGTAGCCGGAACGGGAAAAGACTTTGATGCCGTTGTCGGAATAAGGGTTGTGGGAAGCGGAAATCATCACCCCGGCCGAGAACCCCTGGATGCGTGACAGGTAGGCTACTCCCGGAGTAGGGAGCACCCCCGCCGAAACCGACTCCGCACCTTCTTCGGCCAGACCTGTGGCCAGGGTCTCGGCGATCCAGGGGCTGGATTCGCGCGTGTCCTCGCCGAATACGAGGGAAGGAGCAGCCTCCGCTTGTCGCAGGAACTCCCCCAGCGCCCGTCCGATGAGGAAAACCGTGTGCTCGTCCAGCGGGTATTCCCCGGCAGCCGCGCGAATCCCATCCGTCCCGAACAATCGCGTGGGTTTCATTCGCGCTGTTCCAGTTGAACGGTGACCAGCACTGCGTCACTGCCCTGGATGCGCACCAGCGGATGGGGCACAAATGCACTGGTCCAGAACCGGGTTCGGGCGATGACGCCGGTGACATCCACAGGGTCGGTCATGGCGGATTCCAACAGGGCCACGTGGCTCCGCGGTCCTACCACGCGCACAATTGGAGGAGACACCTGATAGCCGGTCAACCGGTAGCCGGGGGCGGCCTCGCCGGTGATGCGCGGGACAACGGGGATCTCACGCTCAGCGCGTGCTTCCAACTCCAGGCCCACCTGTTTGGGGATGATCTGCACTACACGCACCCCGAAGGGGACCCGCACATCGGAAACGGTCAGATCATAGCTGCGCTTGCCGGGACGTTTGAAGTCGGCCAAATCCAGCGAGACGGCCAGGTTCGCAGGAGAAAGCTTGCGCACTGCGCTGGCCGGCCCCCGCACTCGGACCTGCACCGTATTGGGCACTTCGCTGCTCAACTCCAGATTTTCCGGCACGTTCTGCAATTCCAGCGGCGCACGGAAGGTCACTTCCGCCAGCGGCTCATTGGCGATCGCTGACCACAGCAGGAGGGCCAGAGCGAGTGAGCCCAGCTTCAGAGCGAGATTGTCGAGCACGTACTTCCGCAGGAGGTTCATGGCTTCGCTGCGGAGCTGCGCGTTTGCGAATTCCGCTCGGGAGGCGCTTCCGAGTGGTCGTCGGCAATCCCCGGTGCTCCTTCGCCGCCGGGAACCGGCGGCTCCTGCTCCGTCAGGCTGGTCGTGGGCAACACCGAAGGAGAAATGGGCGTGCCCAGCAGCTCGCCCAGGCGCACCCGCAGCCGTTCCAAGCTGATGTTCAGCTCGATGGCCCCGGCTGCGGCCAGCGAGACGGCGCCGGTCTGCTCGGAAACCACCACCGCCACGGCATCGCTTTCCTCAGTGATACCAATGGCCGCCCGGTGCCGGCTGCCCACCTGCGTGCTCAGCAACGGGTTCACGCTTAGAGGAAGGAAGCAGGCGGCGGCCGCCACCTTGTCCTTCTGAATAATGACCCCGCCGTCGTGCAGCGGCGTTTCAGGACGGAAAATCGTCACCAGCAGGTCATAGGAAAGCTGAGCATCGAGGCCAATACCGCTGTCCACATAGGTGCGCAGGCCCACATCGCGTTCCAACACGATGAGCGCCCCGGTCTTCTGCGAGGAAAACAGGCTGACCGCCAGCAAGATGTCGTCGTAGGAGAAATCACGGGACAAG
>JAKZXP010000177.1:0-3122 GCA_047514915.1 Terriglobia bacterium | reverse complement strand
GACCACATCATCACCATCGAGGACCCGATCGAATACCTGCACCGGGACAAGAAGGGGTTCGTCAACCAGCGCGAAGTGGAGGTGGACACGCACAACTTCTCGGCCGCTTTGCGGGCTGCCTTGCGGCAGGACCCGGACGTGATTCTGGTGGGCGAAATGCGCGACCTGGAAACCATCGGCACCGCGCTGCTGGCCGCCGAAACCGGTCATTTGGTGTTCTCTACCTTGCACACCCTGGACGCCGCCGAGACCATCCAGCGCATCATTGCCGTCTTTCCGCCCCCGGAGCAGAAGCAGATCCGTTTACAGCTAGCTAGCACGCTGAAGGCCGTGGTCTCGCAGCGGCTGGTACGGAAGGCGGATGATATCGGGCGGGTCCCCGCCGTTGAAGTGCTGATCACCACCGCCTTTGTCCGCGACTGTCTCGTCAACCCGGACAAGACCCGGATGATCAGGGAGGCGATCGCTGCCGGCACCTCTCAGTACGGCATGCAGACCTTCGACCAGTCGCTCTACGACCTCTACACCCAGGGACTGGTCACCTACGAGGAATGCCTGGCTCAGGCGAGCAACCCCGACGAGTTCAAACTGCACGTCCAGGGCATCAGCTCCACGGCCGATGTGGCCCGCGACCAGATGCAGGCGGCCATCGGCGGCGCGGACTACCAGCGGTAGACTCCAATCTCCAATCCCGCGGCTTCGGGCGTGGTCGAGGGCCAACACTCCGTCGCGCGTGGTGCCCAGCTTCTGCATTCTGATAACCTGCCCATGCCCCTGCTAACGCCATGGGCCGCACCCAAAAAGGATAGAATCTCTCCATGAATGGGGGGCGACGGGCGCGAAAGCCGCGAGCTCCAAAGCACCTGGCGGAGGAAGAGCTGTATTGGCACGCGGTGAAGCAGCTGGCGGTACGGGCGCGTTCGGTGGCCGAACTCTGCCGCCTGCTGGAGCGCCGCGCGCTGAGCCGGCAAGACGTGCCTCGGGTGCTGGGCCGCCTGAAGAAACGCGGCTACCTGAACGACGAGCGCTTTGCCGAAACCTTTGCTGTGGCCCGGCTGGAAAACCAGCGCCTGGGCAGGGTGCGCGTGGTCCATGACTTGCGCCTGCGCCTTGTGGCCCCGGAAGTGGCCCAGCGCGCGGTCCGCACCGCTTATGAAGGAGTGGACGAAGCTCACCTACTGCGGCAGCACTTGGCCCGCCGGCTGCGCTCCGACAGGCTGCGCCCCGACCGGCTGGGTCATAGTGGCCTTCGCCAGAACCCCCGGCCCCTCGAGAACCCCCAGAAGCTAGCTTCCCTCTACCGCGCTCTGCGCCGTGCCGGCTTCGCCCACGGTGCCGTCCTGGCCGAGCTACGGCGATTCCAGGCCGACCCCGAGCTGCTGGAACACCTAGAAGAGGAAGCAGCAGAGCAGAGTTCAGACCAGCACGGCCATTGGGAAGAATGAAACAAAAACTTGAAGTATTGCCGATAACCTATTCCAGGCAGGAGACATCGTTTTCCTAGTAAGAATGTGTGGTTTGAAGAAGGGTCGCGCTGAGTTCACAGGACCGCTAAAAGTGGTCCGCATTTGCGCCGAAGACGTTTACCTGGAAGCAACAGGGTGGCCCGATAGCGAGGGCCCCGATGGCGATGATCCATGTGGTGGAGCTGGAGATTTTGCAGACAAGCGCGGGATCATGCAGGCGAGCAGCTCTGCCTCCACTGCCAACAGCTCATGCGCAATTGTTAACCGCGCCGGTGGAGTTTTGGCCATCACTCCCCGGGTGGGCATTCAGGCGCCCCGCTTGGAAATTCAACACCTCCCCCGACATCTTCCCGGCATCTTCGATGCCGCGCCAGAAAACGCTACCCCCTGCTATCCGAAGACGCGGGCTATAATTCCCTGCTATGACTCTGACGCTACGACCATGACACCACGACTATGACCGGCAACGCCATTCGTCAGCGCTTCCTTGATTACTTCGCCGGGCGCGGCCACCAAGTGGTGCGAAGCTCGTCGCTGGTGCCGGTACGCGACCCCACCCTTCTGTTCACCAACGCCGGGATGAACCAGTTCAAGGAGGTCTTCCTCGGGCTGGAGAACCGCTCTTGCGAGCGCGCCTGTAGCGCCCAGAAATGCCTGCGGGCCGGCGGTAAGCATAATGACCTGGAGAACGTCGGGCGCACTCGCCGCCACCATACCTTCTTCGAAATGCTGGGCAATTTTTCCTTCGGCGACTACTTCAAGCAGGAAGCCATCGCCTACGCCTGGGAACTGGTGACCGCGCCCCCACCAACCGGCTATGGCCTGCCCAAGGAGCGTCTCTACGTGACCATCTTCCGCGACGACGAGCAGGCCGGCAAGCTGTGGCAGAGCGAGGCTGGGGTTGCGGCCGACCGCATCTTCGGCCTGGACGAGAAGGACAACTTCTGGGCCATGGGGGAGACCGGGCCGTGCGGGCCGTGCTCGGAAATCCATTACGATATGGGCCCGGAAGCCAGCGACGAAGGCCACGCCGACTGCCGCTTTCCCTGCGACTGCGGCCGCTATGTAGAAATCTGGAACCTGGTCTTCATGCAGTTCAGCCGCGACGCCGACGGCAAGATGACGCCGCTGCCCCGCCCCTCGATTGACACCGGCATGGGGCTGGAGCGCGTGGCGGCGGTCCTGCAAGGCAAGCTGTCGAACTTCGACACCGACCTGCTGCGCCCTCTGGTGGATCGCGCCGCCGACCTGTGCGGCCAGGCCTACGGGGAAAGCGCCACGGCCGACGTCTCGCTGCGCATTTTGGCCGACCACGCCCGCGCCGCCGCATTTCTGATCCACGACGGCGTGATGCCCTCCAACGAAGGGCGCGGCTACGTGCTGCGCAAAATCCTGCGCCGCGCCATCCGCCACGGCCGCCTGCTGGGCCTGGAGAAGCCCTTCCTGTTCGAGCTGACCGGTGCGGTCGCCGACCAGATGCAGCAGGCCTACCCGGAGCTGCGGGAAAGCGTGTCGCCCGTGGCCCGGGTGGTGAAAGACGAGGAGCAGCGCTTCGGGCACACCCTGGCCATCGCCCTAAAGGAGTTTGACCGCGCTGTGGCCGAGGTCGCTTCGTCCGGGACGCTGCCCGGTCCCAAGGTGTTTTACCTCTACGAC
>JAKZXP010000176.1:0-4935 GCA_047514915.1 Terriglobia bacterium | reverse complement strand
CTCCAGCACTGTTAAGCGGCGCTCCACCTCTTCCAGGTCCAGCGGGATTCCGGATTCCGCGGCTTGGCGGAGATCGTCCAGGCTCCGGGCGAGTTCCGGGAAGCGAGGCTGCAGCGCCGTCGCGTGCCGGCCAAACAGAGCCGCCAGTTCCTCCGCAGTGAAAGGAGCGGCGACGGACGGACGGCTGTCGGCTGTCGGGGCTTGCTCATGCGCTGCCGCCATCACCTCCTGAGCGCAGTAAGCCAAGCTGTTCACCATTCGGCTCCGGCGCGGCCGCGCGTGCCATTTTTCAAAGGCGCAGTCAATTCCGCGCAGCGCCGCCTCCAACGGGATTTGCGATTCCTTCCAGCTCTCAATGAGTGCCCAGTCCAGGGTGGAAAGCCGAAATGTCCCGGACCCGCGCGCTCTCTGAAAATGCTCCTCAATTTCGGTGAAATAATTGAAGTAGTTTTCCATCCCAGACGCCAACTTTATTCCGCCGTTGCGTTTTCAACGCTGCGACGATGACTCGCCAAAGTGAGAGACAGCTGCTAGATAGGGCGGTTCCGCTCCCAGATGATCCGCAGGCCTTCCAAGGTCAATTTCTGGTCCACTTCGCGGATGAAGCGCGAGCCGCGAGCCAGCAGCTCCGCCTGGCCTCCGGTGGCCACCACCGCCGTCCCGGACCCCAGCGACGCCAAAATTCGTTCCAGGATGCCGTCCACCAGGCCGATGAAGCCGTAGTAGAGCCCGGACTGGATACTGGCGGTAGTGTTGGTGCCGATCACCTGGGCCGGTTCGCGCAAGTCCACTCGGGTGAGTCGAGCGGCGCGGCTGAACAGGGCTTCGGCCGAGATGCCTAATCCCGGCGCAATGATCCCGCCCAGGTACTCGCCCTGCCGGGAGATGGCGTCGAAGGTAATAGCCGTGCCGAAGTCCACCACTACGCAGGGTCCACCGTACTTCGCATGGGCGGCGACCGCATTCACCATGCGATCCGCTCCGACCTCCTGGGGGCTGTCGTACAGTAACGGAATGCCGGTCAGCGTCTCTGGCCGGACAAACAGCGGGGGGCGCCCGAAATAGCGCAGCGCCACCTCCTCCAGGGTCGAGTCGAGCTGCGGCACCACGCTGGAGATGATGATGCCGTGGATGCTGTCCGGGTCAATCTGGTCCACTGCAAACAAGTTGCGGATCAGGATGCCATACTCATCCACGGTCTGCTCGTGCAGCGTGGTCAGCCGCCAGTGGGCCACCAGTCGCTGGCCGTCAAACAGCCCCAGCACAGCGTTGGTGTTGCCGATATCAATAGCCAGAAGCATACGCCCTCTCAGGGGCCAGAAGCATAGGCCCTCTCAGGCCGGCCGGAGTGTGCCCGCCAGCACGGGTTCGACGCTCGCGGTGTCGTCACGGAGCACCAGCAGAAAGCCAGTGGAGTCCAGGCCCTGGGTAGCGCCGGTAAAGCTGCCCGATTGGTTCTCCACGACCACCCGTCGACCCCAGGCGAAACTGGAACGCGACTGAAAATCTGCGATCACTGCGGCACTGCCCGCGTCGAGGAACTGGCGGCAGCGCCCGTCCAGTGCATGCAACAGGGTTTCCAGCACCTCGGCACGCGACAAGCGTCGCCCGACCACTAGCGCCATCGAGGTGGCTTCCCCGGCCAGCTCCTGCGGGAAGTCCTGCTGGTTCACGTTGACCCCGATGCCCAGCCCCAGGTACTTGACGAGTTCGGCCTCAGCCGTCATCTCCAGCAGAACGCCGCCGCACTTAAGCTCGCCCAGCAGCACGTCGTTGGGCCAGCGCAGGTCCGCGGGCTGGTGGGTGAGTTCCGAAACCGTGTCGGCCACCGCCAGGCCGGCTGCCAGAGTCAAGACCGGTCCTAGAGCCGCGGGCATTCTTGGGCGGAGAATCAGCGAGCAGTAAATTCCCGTGGAGCGCTCCGAATACCAGCTGTGGCCGAGGCGCCCTCGTCCGGCTGTCTGTTCTTCTGCCAAAACAATTGTGCCATGAGGCGCGTCGTGGTGGGCCAGTTCCGAGGCGACATCCATCGTCGAGCCGATCGAGTAGTAGTGGTGCACCTGCGCTCCGAACTGTGTTCCGTGCGCCGCCTGCTTGATGACCCGCTGGGTCAGGATGTCGGGAAGGGCTTTCAGAACGAAGCCCCGTCCGCGCGCCCCGGCAATGTCAGCGCCATACGCGCGCAACCGATCGATCCAGTCCTGAAGCGTTGAGTGGGGCACGCCGATCTCGGCAGCCGCCTTGGTGCCGGAGACCACGACCATGGCGTGATCCACCAGCAGGTCCACCAGCCGGTCCAGTTCCTCATCCACAGCTGCCTGACTCCAGCAGGGACTCCAGCAGGAAGGTGATGTCAACGGCCGGAGCCGAGTGGGTCAACGCACCGACGGCGATGTAGTCGGGCCCCGCCAGCGCATATTCGCGCACGTTGGCCAGCGTCACCCCGCCAGAAACTTCCACCAGCACCCGCCGTGGCCGCAGGTCTGCTGTCCTATCCTCGGTTCCGGTCGTCTTATCCTTCACCAGCATGATGCTGTTACGCACCTGCTCGGGCGTCATGTTGTCCAGCAGGACGCAGTCGGCGCCAGCCTCCAGCGCCTGCTCCAGTTCCTCGCGGTTCCGCACTTCCACCTCGACACTTTGGGAGACGCGCCGCGCCGCCTCCACCGCGGCGCGAACTCCGCCCGCGGCCGCAATGTGGTTCTCCTTGACCAGCACGGCGTCGTAGAGACCTGCGCGATGGTTGCACCCGCCTCCGGCGAGGACCGCCCGTTTCTCCAGCTGCCGCAATCCCGGAGTTGTCTTCCGCGTGTCCCGGATTGTAGCTCCCGTCCCTTCCACGGCGTCCACAAAGCTGCGGGTGTAAGTGGCGATGCCGCTCAGGTGCTGTAGGAAGTTCAAAGCCACCCGCTCCCGCTCCAGTAGCCGACGGGCCGGCCCGGCAATGCTGGCGATCACTTCCCCGGCAGCGATGCGGGTGCCGCTCGCCTGGCACGTCTCCAGCTCCTGCTCGTAGACCAGCGGCAGCAGCTCGATGCCGGCCAGAACCAATTCCTGCCGGGCCAGGAAGCGCCCGCGGGCCCGGGCATCGGCGGGAACGCAGGCGGCGGTGGTCATGTCGCCGGCCCCCAGGTCTTCTTCCAGGGCGCGGGCAATCAGCTCCCGAACGTCGCGCTCAGGCCAGGCTGGCAAGCGTATCTTCGATCTTCTTCTGCTGCAGCAGGTTCTCTTTCAGGCGCTGTTCGGCGCCGGCGACCACCTGCTGCGGGGCTCGCTGTCGGAAGCCGGGGTTTTCCAGCTGCCGGTGCAGCGCTTCCGACCGGCGCTGGAGCTGCTCGCGCTCCTTTTCCAGGCGACGGCGCTCGGCGTCCTGATCCACCGCGTCGGCTAACGGGACGCGCAGGTCAAACTCGGGGCTATGGCGCAGCACGCCTCCCTGCTTGGGAGGCGGCTGTTCCAGCAGCGTCAGCCGAGAGACACGGGCCAGGCTTTCAAACGCGGGGCGGGCCTCCTCTGCCAGCACCCGTAGGCCCGGATCCGGGAAATAGACTTCAGCCGGCACCCGCCGCTTCGGCTCGACTTTCAGCTCCGCGCGGATGTTGCGGATGCTCACCATGGCTTCCTGCAACGCGCTCATCAGACGCACTGCGTCCTCGTCGCGCCACACCCCCTCCGGGCGCGGGAAGGGTTGCAGGGCAATGGAATCGGCGGGGGGCTGCCCGGCTCGGGTCAGTTGCTGCCACAGCTCCTCAGTGATGAAGGGCATGAACGGGTGCAGGAGGCGTAGGGCGTGCTCGAACACCCACAGCAGGTTCTGCCAGGATTCCTTCGAGGACTGCTCCGAGGTATCCAGCTTCTTCAGCTCGATGTACCAGTCGCAGAACTCGTGCCAGAAGAAGTGGTAGAGCAGGTGGGCTGCTTCGTGGAAGCGGTAAGCGGAAAGCGCAGCATCCACGTCGCCGGCCACTTGGTCCAGCCGCGAGAACATCCAGCGATCTTCCAGCGAAGAGATCACCGGAGCCGCGCCGGTGTAGGGCACCCCTTTCAGGAAAATGAACCGGGCTGCGTTCCAGATCTTGTTGGCGAAGGCCCGGTAGCTGCGGATGCGGTCTTCGGAAAGGGCAATGTCGGTGCCAGGGGCGGCCATGATCGCCAGCGTAAACCGCACCGCGTCGGTCCCGTAGCGCTCGGTCACCTCCAGCGGGTCGACCACGTTGCCCCGGGTCTTGGACATCTTCTGGCGTTCGGCGTCGCGGATCAGGGCATGGATGTACACCTCGCGGAAGGGGGCGTCGCCGGCGAATTCCAGGCCCATCATGATCATCCGTGCCACCCAGAAGAACAGGATGTCGAAGCCGGTGATGAGCAGAGAGGTAGGATAGAAGACGCGCAGGTCCTCGGTCTCCTCCGGCCAGCCCATGGTGGAGAAGGGCCACAGGGCGGAACTGAACCAGGTGTCCAGGACGTCGGGGTCCTGTCCCAGGTCGTGGCTGCCGCAGGGGCAGCCACGCGGGTCCTCGCGGCTGACCAGGGTTTGGCCGCAGGCGTGGCAGTACCAGGCCGGGATGCGGTGGCCCCACCAGAGCTGGCGCGAGATGCACCAGTCGTGGAGGTTCTCCATCCAGTTGAAGTAGTCGCGGGTGTAGTAGTCGGGAACGATGCGAATGCGTCCATCGCGAACGGCCTCGATGGCCGGTCCGGCCAGCGGGCCGACGCGGACGAACCACTGCAGGGAGACGCGCGGCTCCAGGACCGTGCGGCAGCGCTGGCATTTGCCCAGCGGCACCGTGTAGGGTTCCACCTTTTCGAGCAGCCCCAGCCGCTCCAAGTCAGCCACGACGCGGTGGCGAGCTTCCTTGCGGTCCACGCCGGCGTAACGCCCGGCGTTGTGGTTCATCCGGCCCTGCTCGTCGATCACCTCCACCTCTGCCAGGC
>JAKZXP010000175.1:0-7751 GCA_047514915.1 Terriglobia bacterium | reverse complement strand
GAGCGATACGGACCGGAGCGATACGGACCGGAGCAATACGGAGAAGATAGACAATGTCCGGACCGCTAATTCCGGCATAGGTTCCAACACGCAGGAGGTAGCGGCCTCCCTGGCTGAACGTATAGGTCAGCCGCGCCTCCTCAGCAAACGCCAGCCGCGTCGGCCGCTTCGGGTCGAACCAAGTGCCGCCCGGTTCATACAGCGTCAGCTGTATAGCATCGAACTTGCCCGAGTTGGCTGCTGTGTTGGAGACGGCGTGAAACTCGATTTCCTCTCCCGGGAGTGCGTCAAAGGAATAGTAATCAGCTTCCCCTTTTTCCCAGAGCTTGCCGCCCAGCAATGCCGGCGTCTTGAGCAGCTGCGGGTTCGGCGGATCGTTATGGGGTGTCTGGCTCTCCAACACTACCGGATCCACTGTCACCAAGAACGGGTGAGCATTGGACAGCCCTCGCGGCGAGACCAGCCTCAGAGAGTGGCGCCCCAGCTTGGCCGAGGAATCGATTTCCAGGTCGACCAAGACCCGATGGCCCAATGTCTCTTCTTTTTGCGCAAGGATTTGTGCATTTGCCTGCAGCTTCAGCAGCGTAATCTGTTCGATCTTCTTGATGCGCCCCTGAATCCCCTCACTGCCGGACCAGACAGCATAAGCGCCCTCCAGATTGCTTCCCCGGATCTCAATCTCCGAGACAGCTCCACTTGTTGCTCCTAAGGGGTATACCGAGATTATTTCTGGAGTCGACTTGGCTTTGGGCTTCTCGGCGGGCAAACCTGTGGCTGGGGACAATACGAACATGAATGCCGCCATCAAGAGCCATGCCACACTCACTCTCGTCATGGCGATTCCGCTCTCCTCAGGGGACGCGCGCCGGTCTGGACCAGCATCAGTACTCACACTTTCTGAGGTCATATTTTACCACGATCACCGAGTCGTAGTTACCGCCATCATCAAGCCTTTTCGGTCGTGGCAAGTGTTCGGAACGTCAGTGCACGAAGACGGCTTCGGGGCCCCTTAGGAATAAAAGCTTCTTAAGTTGTAAGATAGCGTAGAGTTGCCAATAGCATAACCTCTTGTATTAACACAAGTTATCGTTTGGAGGCTGTCTCGCCAAGCGTTTTCATCCATGCCCAGTACTGGAGACCACCATTGTCACGCTACGGGCCACCACTGAAGACATAGAGAACTCCGATCTTGCCCCGCGCTTCAGGCCAAAAGCTGCTTCAGGCCAGAAGCTGCTTCAAGACCGTGCCGTGCACGTCGGTGAGGCGGAAGTGGCGACCCTGGTATTTAAACGTCAGCCGGGTATGGTCAATTCCCAGGCAGTGGAGAATGGTGGCGTTCAGGTCGTGGACATGCACCGGGTCGCGCGCGATGTTATAACAATAATCGTCGGTTTCACCGTAGCTGATGCCCGGCTTGATTCCGCCCCCGGCCATCCAGATCGTAAAGCAGCGCGGATGATGGTCGCGCCCGTAGTCGTCGGCGGTTAACTTCCCCTGACAGTACACGGTTCGTCCGAATTCCCCGCCCCACACCACCAGCGTGTCTTCCAGCAGCCCTCTTTCTTTCAAGTCCTGTATCAGCGCAGCCGCGGGCTGATCGGTATCGCGGCACTGCCCGCGGATCTGTTTTGGTAACTTCCCGTGTTGATCCCAGCCCCTGTGGAACAGTTGGATGAAGCGCACCCCTCGCTCCGCCAGCCGACGGGCCAGGATGCAGTTGGAGGCAAATGTTCCGGGCTTTCTGGAATCCGGTCCGTACAGCTCGAAAATCCGCGGCGGCTCTTTGGAAAGATCCGTCAGCTCAGGCACCGAAGTTTGCATTCGGTACGCCATCTCATATTGCGCTACGCGTGTGCGGACCTCCGGGTCTCCGAATTCCTCGATGGTCAGCTGGTTGAGTTTGACCAGGTCGTCAATAAAGCGGCGCCGGGAGCTGCCGTCGAACCCCGGAGGGTTGGACAAATAAAGGACCGGATCGCCCACCGAGCGGAACTTGACTCCCTGGTATTTGGAGGGAAGGAAACCACTGCCCCACAGGCGGTCATAGAGTGGCTGGCCGTCCGGGTTTCCGGAACCCTGGGAAACCATTACCACAAACGCCGGAAGGTCCTTGTTCTCGCTGCCCAATCCATAGGCCATCCAGGCGCCGATACTGGGGCGGCCCGCAAGCTGCGCGCCGGTTTGGAAGAATGTAATGGCCGGGTCGTGATTGATCGCCTCGGTGTGCATGGACTTGATGAAACACAGCTCGTCGGCAACCTTGGCGGTGTACGGCATCAGGTCGCTCACCCAGGCACCCGACTCGCCGTGTTGCGCAAATTTGAAAATCGAAGGCGCCACCGGGAAACTCGACTGGCCGGCAGTCATGACCGTCAAGCGCTGCCCCATGCGAATCGAGCTCGGCAACTCCTCCCCCTGCATCTCGGCCAGCCGGGGCTTGTAGTCGAATAGGTCCATTTGCGAGGGAGCGCCCGACTGGAACAGGTAGATGATCCGTTTCGCTCGGAGCGGGAAGTGAGGAAGACCCGGGAGCCCGCCGTGCGCACTGGCGTCTTTCCCGTGCATGTCTTCTTTCAGAAGCGTGGCCAGCGCGCCAATGCCGATGCCCGTGCTGCAGCGGCCGAAAAAGTGCCGCCGGGTCAGCAGCAACCGTTGTTCAAGCTGTGGGTCCATCCGTGACTCTCCATGCGATTTTCGGGCGATTACTGTTTGGTGACAGTTTCATCCAGGTTCAGAATCAGGCTCGCCATTGTCGTGTATGCGGCCAGTTCGCTGACGTCCAGCTTCTCGTCGCGCGGGTGCTCGCCGATGCTGAGCAGCTTGAGCGCCGCCTCCCGGTCCGCCCGGTACTGTTCCAGGTAATACCGGAAGCTGCTCAGCAGAATCTCAGCCCTTGGGCGGGATAGCCCGCGCGCGGTAGCCAGGCGGAAGGCGTAGCCGATCCGCTCCTCAGGAGTGCCTCCCCCCTCGGTCAGCATTCGTTCGGCGAGAAGACGGGCCGCCTCCAGGTAGGTGACGTCGTTCATCAGATTGAGCGCCTGAAGCGGCGTATTGGTCCGGGTTTCAAGCACCTGGCAGGTCTCGCGGCCAGCCGCGTCGAAAATCATCATTGAGGGAGGCGGGACAGCTCGTTTCCAGAAGGTGTAGAGGCTGCGGCGGTAGAGGTCCTCTCCCTTATCTGCTTTATATTCGTTCGTTCCCGACAGTTCCTTCCACAAGCCGGCAGGTTGGTAGGGTTTGACCGAAGGTCCGCCAATCTTCTCGACCAGCAGCCCGGCCATCGCAAGCGCCTGGTCGCGGACCATTCCCGCCGACAAGCGGAACCGAGTGCCGCGAGCCAGCAAGCGATTCCCGGGATCCTTCTGCAGCAACTCGGGCGTTACCACGGAGGACTGGCGGTAGGTTGCGCTGCTCACAATCAGCTTCTGCATCGCCTTGACATCCCAACCCGTCTGGACGAACTCCGCAGCCAGCCAGTCGAGGAGTTCGGGATGAGTGGGCCATTCCCCTTGTAAACCGAAGTTTTCGGCAGTCTTGACCAGCCCGGTGCCAAAGTACATCTGCCAGAAACGATTGACCGTGACGCGCGCGGTCAGTGGATTGGAGGGGTGCACCAGCCAGCGCGCCAACCCCAAGCGGTTGTTTTCCCAGCCCTGCGGCAAGGAGGCGAGGACAGCAGGAACTCCGGGAGTGACCCTCTCTCCCGGCCGGTCGTAAGCCCCCCGGATCAGCACATGCGTCGGGCGCGGTGTCTCGCGCTCCTGCATGACCATTACGGTGGGGATGCTCTCCCAAAACTTCTGCTTCTGCGCTCGCAGATCTCGCACCTGCGCCCAGGCCTGCCGAATCTCCGCAGGGGCCTGCTCCTCCAGGAAATACAACTTGATTTTTTCCGACTGTAGCCGTGATCTCTTCTCGCTCGGAAGAGCCAGGATCTCCGCAATCGAGGAAGAGGTGGCGACCACCGCCGCCTCGCCGGGCCGCAGGACCACCTTGTAGATGCGCACGTCGTCCACATAGCCCCGGAAGCGGTTCTCCGGGCCGCCGCCTGCGCCGATCCGCAGCCGGTGTCCTGGGAAATGGAACCCTTGGTTTAGCTCGTCGAGCAGAACCTCCAATTCCTGAGCTTCACCGTCCACATAGATCCGGACTCCGTCGGCCACGCTGGAGGCGTCATAGGTCGCAAGAACGTGGTGCCAGCGGTTCAGTTCCAACGCCCCCTCGGTCCGCACGCGCAACGCGTCATCCAGCCAGCGCGAAACGAGATTGAGATGGACCTTCCCCTCCTTCAGGTACAGCCCATAACCCAAAGGCTCCGAGACGTCTTCGGCGTTAGCGACAATAGCCCCCTGCGCTGCTGTGGGATAAACCCAGGCCGCAAGGGTGAATTTGTCGTAGAAGCCGAACCCCGCGATATCGCCGGCGTCGAGGAAATGCTTGCCGTCAAAACTGGCCGCCTGTCCAACCCGGCCGGTGACGAATGCCGGCTCTCCTTCCTGTGGGAGGGCACAGTCGGGCTTGCCGCTTAGATCGCCGTCCAGGCGGTAGTGCACCTCCAGTCCCCGCGCAATGGACCAGTCCGCCGGTTGTGTCCTGGGAAACGGCTGTGTCCTGACAAACTCCTTTTCCCAGCTTCGCTGCGCTTCGGCCATTGCCGTCTCTAGCTTCGCAAACTTCTTTTCGGCAGCCTCCAGCTTCCTCTCCAGCTCCTGCACTTGAGCTTTCTGAGCGTCGGTGGGGGCTTTGATCATGGGCGCCGAATTGCCGTACTTATTCGCCCTTCCCTTTTCCGGGACGTTGTTGAAGTAGGCGAATAGCCGGTAAAAATCTTTCTGGGTAAAGGGATCGTACTTGTGGTCGTGACACCGAGCGCAGCCCAGGGTCAGACCTAGCCAGACGGTGGAGGTTGTCTCCAGCCGGTCCACTACATATTCCACCGCGAATTCTTCAGGGATGATGCCGCCCTCGCCGTTGCCGCGGTGATTCCGATTGAAGCCGGTGGCGATTTTCTGTTCCAGCGTGGGATTCGGCAGCATGTCACCTGCGATCTGCTCGATGGTGAACTGATCGAAGGGCATGTTGCGATTGAAAGCGTCAATGACCCAGTCGCGCCACCGCCACATGCTGCGCTCGGCATCCGTCTGATACCCATTGGTATCCGCATAACGCGCCGCGTCCAGCCATCGTGTTGTCATCCGTTCGCCGTAGCGCGGAGAATCGAGCAGCCGGTCTACTACCTTCTCGTAAGCGTTGGGCGAAGGGTCCTGCAAGAAGGCATCAATTTCGGCCGGGGTGGGCGGCAACCCGGTCAGGTCCAGGCTCACCCGGCGAATCAGGGTGGCCTTGTCGGCTTCGGGAGAAGGACGGAAGCCATCCCGCTCCAGTCGTTCCAGCACGAAGAAATCGATCGCGCCGCGCGGCCAGCTTCGGTTGCGGATTTCCGGAAGCGCACTGCGGCGGGGCGGGATGAAAGACCAGTGCTGCTTTTGCCACTTGGCGCCCTGCTCGATCCAGCGGCGGATCAGTTCGATCTCCGGAGCGGTGAGCGTGCGACCGGAAAATGCGGGAGGCATTTTCACCGCTGGGTCGGAGGAGGAAATGCGCCGGTACATCTCGCTCCGGGCCGGCTCGCCCGGCACAATGGCAAACCTTCCATCGAGGTCAACAAATGCCCCGGCTTGCGTGTCGAGCCGCAGCTTGCTCATGCGCTGCGACGGATCGGGGCCGTGACAGGTGAAGCACTTGTCGGACAGGATGGGCCGGATGTCTCGATTGAATTCGACGGCCTGGGAAACCGAGTCGGCAGGCGAAGCGGGGGCCAGACCAAGGAGAAGCCACTGCCCGAGAACACCAATCCCCAGGTAAGTGAGCAAACAACGGCGCCCTTTCGTCATGGCTCCCTGCTCCAGTCGCGGGTTTCTAAATTCTGACTCTCTACGCTTTCTGAGTCAAGGGGCATGCGGAGGGGGAATTGAAACTAACTTGTCCTCCGGAAGAACCGAATGGGCGGAAGAACCGAATGGGCGGAAGAACCGGATGGGCAGAAGAACCGGATTGGCGGAAGAACCGAAAGAGGCTCGCGCCGGTTGCCGAGTTTTGCACTGTCAAAAGTTGATCTTTAGTGCCAACTGTCCCTGTCTGTTCCCACCTGCCCCGGTGACCCTGCCGAAATTGAAAGGATCGCTCACCTTATTCCGGATCCCCTCCCAGCGATGGCGGTTGAAGGCGTTAAACACCTCAAAACGAAACTCTACGTTGACTGTTTCGGCAATGTAGGTCCGCTTGGCTATCCCCAGGTTCTCGTTTAAACGAGCGAACCCTCGGATGCCAGTAATCCTGGGCGCGTTCCCAAAGGTGAAGGGCGGGGGCACCGCAAAAGCCTGTGGGTTGAGGTACTGGGCGCCGGGTTCGTTGGCGTCCAGTGTCTGAGGCACTCCCGGAACCACGTCCGGCAGATTGAGATCGTTGAACAAGGGCAACGCATTTGCGATTTCCACTGTGATTGGGTCACCGGACGCGTAGTCCAGAACTCCGTTGAGGTGCCAGCCTCCAAGAAGCTTCCCGACAGGTCCTGTCGCGTTTTCCGCAAAAGGCTTGCCCGGGCCAATCGGCAGCTCGTAGTTGAACGCTATAGCCAGCCGTTGCGGCAGGTTGCCCGGCGACAGTGATTTTGCCAGTCTCCGGTTGTAATGGTCACGCGCGGTGGTGCCAAAGAAGCCGCCCATGCTGGAACTGGCGTCCGTGATGTACTTGGACCAGGTATAGGAAGCCAGCAGGAACAAGCCTTTGGAAAACTGCTTTTCTAGCTTCAGCTGCAAGGAGTGGTAAGTGGAATTTCCAATTTGGGCGCCGCCCAGTAAGGGAATCGAGACCAGATTTGCGCTTGTTCCCACGAACAGATACTGCGGGAAAGGCCGCAAGGCCTGTGCGAGGCTTCCCTCGAAGTCCGGGTACGGAGGGCGAAAACCGGCAGCCGCCACCTCCGAGTCATCGATCGGCTTGGTCAACAAGTTCCCCAACGCAAGGAAAGAGGGGTGAACCTGATTGGCGTTGATCGCCCCGCTGTTGAGCCTCGTGCCTTTGGAAGCTACGTAGGCGGCATCGAGCAGCCAGCCTGGCGCCAGCTGTCTTTGAACCGTGAAGTGCCAACTCTGCGTATAGGCAGGCTCGGAAGCGTTCGGGTCCCACAGGGAGGTTTGCCCGCCGTTGGCAGTGACAGGGTCGATGAAGGGTGGCCTCACAAAGAAAGGAAATCCATCGTCCCACAAGAAAGCCGGTGTGACCCCATTGTCCGTCGACCGAACCAGAGGCTCGGCAGCGAATCCTACGTTGTACTCACGGATGGATCCAGTTCCCGCTGAGGCGGGGCCGAAGTAGCTGATGCCGTAACCGGCGCGCATGACCCAGTTCGGCGTCACCGACCAGGCAAGACCGAGGCGGGGCGCGTAATTGTTCCACGAGATCGGGGGCGTGAGCCGCCGTCTTCCGACACGTCCCGGCCCAAATCCCGCAAAAATCATAGCTCCCGGCAACCCTCCGGCACCAGGATTGGAAACCGAGGGGTCCATGATGGAGTAATTATCGTGAACCCCGTACATGGGCAGGTAGAGATCCCACCTGATTCCTAAGTTCAGCGTGAAGTTCCGCGTGAACTTGATGTCATCCTGAAAGTAGGCGCCATAGTAGCCAAATCGGGATGCACCAGCAAACTCCTGAACATGGTGATCGGCCCGATCCACCCATCCCCGCAG
>JAKZXP010000174.1:0-3707 GCA_047514915.1 Terriglobia bacterium | reverse complement strand
GGGCAATATGCGATGTTCTTGCCTGCAGCTTTTTCCGATTTCCTGATATAGAATCCGCCGTCTCCTACATATTCCATATCATCACTGATGTCGCCCAATCTTCTGAGCTCTTCAATCTGATGCTTCAGCGCTTGGTTGTCGTCGACAAGCCCTGTCATTCCAGTCTGCATCTCCAAAAGTGATTGTTGGAGCTCGATTATTTTGTCAGTCAATTCAGTGCTCTTTACGTCCGTTGCTATCTGGGTAATAGTCTTCAGAGCTCTAAGCGCAGAGCTCACAGCAGCGAATTCGGCAAGCGCCATGAGTGCACCTCCCTAGCAGGTAGTTTTTCCTGCGTAGACTGGCTACATTGCCCTCCTCCAGGAGGCGCATGTTCCGCGGGCCATATTAGGCCCCGCTTGCTGGCAAGTCAACGCAGACTGAGATATGGGGGAAGGGACAATGCCCCCTTCCGCCGGTCTGCTGCTGTAAACCTCCTTAGCGACCACAGTTACTGTTGACCCGATACGACAATCCCAGCCGCCGCCAGTGTCCGCGTTAACTGCTGTGACCCGCCCGCGCGCGGGGTGTGGGGTAGAAACAGGGGGGTGGTATCACTAACCCCATCATTGTGCTTGCCCCAACGTGCTTGCCCCAACCGGAGTGCTGGCCTAGACTAGCTGAGCTTTGGCCCGGCTTCTTCCCCTGCTTCTGGTGTTGGTGGGGTTCCCGCACTTTCCCCTTGCGCAAACTGCTTCGGGGCTGGTCTCCGCGCTGGAACGAGCTCTGGAACAGAAGCGGCTGCTGGAGCCTGCCAGATCGAACGCCTGGGAAATCCACGCGCGGCTGCAACGGTCGAACCTGCCGGAAGCGGAGAAGAACGCCGCCCGCCAGGCGTTGGTGGCGGCGCTGAGCGAGGCCGGGGAGGAAACCCTGCGCGCGTACTTGCAGACGCGGGACCCGCGTCCCACCGGTCCCACCGATTTGCTGGAAGGAAATCTCACAGCCGAGGAGTTTGACCGCGCTGCCCGCTTCTTTGAACGGGCGGCGGAGTTGGAGCCGCAGCAGGGGGTATGGCGCGCGCGCTACCAGTTCTGCCGTGGCCGGGCCCTGCTGGCGAAGGGGCTGTGGCGGGAAGCCCGGCCCCTTCTGCGGCAATCCATTGCGCTGGACCCCACAGTGCCCTATGGCTACAACGGCCTGGGCATCACTTACCTGATGGAACACCGGCCTGGGGACGCGGTGCCCTATTTTCAGATGGCCATCCAGCGCACACCCCAGTGGGTCTACGTCCGCCACAACCTGGCCCTGGCGTACTTCGCCCTCCGCGAGTATGAATCCGCCGAACGGGAGTGGGTGGTCGCCACCGTGTATGCGCCGCGCCTGGCTTTCCTGCACGTGAACCTGGGAGTGCTTTACCTGCAAGTCGGCCGGGCCCTCGAGGCCCAGCGGGAATTGCAACACGCGCAGGAGCTGGATCCCGACGGGCCGGTCACCAACCACAACCTGGCGGTCCTTTTTGAAATGGGACGGCGCCCGAAGGAAGCCGAGAAGCACTATCGCAAAGCGCTCCGGGCGGACCCGCGCCAGGTTGCGCCGCGTCTGAACCTGGCCCGACTCTACCGGCGCAGCGGCCGGAGCTCGAAGGCCAAAAAGGAATTGCGCGCTGCCCTGGCGATTGATCCGCGCAATTCGGCCGTCCGCGAAGAGTTGGGCACGCTGTTGCTGGAGGAAGGGCGCGAGGCCGAAGCGGAGAGCGAACTGCTGGCCGCCGTCTCCACCGACCCTGCACCGCCGCGCGCCCTGGAGGCGCTGGGCGATCTCTACGCCGGCCGGCAAAACCTCACCGAAGCTCTGGACCACTACCGGCAGGCGTTGACGCGCACCACTGACCAGCGCGTGCGCCAGCAGTTGCAGCTCAAGATTTCCGCCCTCGGCGCGCCCCGCTGAACTCACAGCTGGCCCTACCTCAGCCCCGCACGACTACGCGTATATGTGACTCTTCCACTGACCTACTGAGGTGGGGCAGGGGCCTTCTCGGCTTCGCAGATGTAGCCGAGGGTGAAGTCGCGCTGGCGGTCCAGCGGGTCACAGAAATAGAGCAGCAGGGGAATCAGGAAGCCGAAGAGCGGCGCCAGCAGAACGAACAGCGGCCACTTCAGCCCGCCCTGAAAGAAACTGAGCAGGTTCACCGAGCGTCGGGCCATCAGCCAGAAGAAGCCGCCCGCCGCTTCCAATTTCCGCACCCGCAAGCCCGCGCACTCCAGCAGGTATTCCACCCCGTAGCGTGTGAAGCGGAAGTAGTCGTGGGGGGCCTGGTGCACTTCCCATTGCTGGGGCACCACCAACAGCAGCCGCCCGCCCGGGCGCAGTACGCGCGCGGCTTCGCGCAGCACGCGCTGCGGCTCCCGCGTGTGTTCGAGCACGACCACGCTGATGGCGCCATCGAAGGCTGCCGTCGCAAGCGGCAACTGCTCCAGATCCCCAAGCAGGTGGAGGCGCGAATAGTCCCAGGAAGGGTCTCCAACGGCATTGTCCATTGCCAGGTAACGGTGGCGGGTAAACAGAGGGGCGTAGCGGCACTGGCCGGCGCCTGCATCGAGCACCCGGGAATTTTCCGGAAGCGACGCCGCGAAGGCGGCCAGCGCCTCCTCGGCGCGGCTCTCAAAGGGATCCAGGGCGCGCAGCAAGAAGCGGGGCAGGAGGCGCTCAGCGGCTCGACGGACGCGCGGGTCTAGCACTTCTGGGGCTCCAGCATGCCGAGTTAGTACTTCTGGGCATCCAACATAATTGTAGCGCCGCGCCCGACTACGGCCTCAGCGACGGCCCAGGGAAGGGCAGCCATCACCAGCGCGAAGTAGGCCAGATCCAGCGCCAGCCGCTGTCCTACCCCTTCCCTGCGCCGCACCAGCCGCCCCATCGGATCCAGGCCCGGCGCCAGGCTGGTGGCCAGCGCGGCGGGATTGTCGCGCAGGGAGAAGTGTTTTGCGCTGCCAATCCGAAATCCAGCTTGTTCCACGACTCGCTCCAGGTCGCACTGGCGGAAGTCCACCAGGTGTCGCGGCACGTCCAGCCCGCTCCAGCGTGCTCCCAGCGCGGTGGATTGCCAGCTTGCGGCGTTGGGCACCTGCACGATGAGCCGTCCCGCCGGCCGCAGGACCTGGTGGGCGAAGCGCAGCGCGCAGGCCGGGTCGGGCACGTGCTCCAGAAAGTGGAACATGGTCACCGCGTCGAAGCTTTCCGGCGCCAGCGGGGCGGCATGGTAGTCGCCGAGCAGCGCAGGCACGCCCTGGGTGTGCGCGGCCGCCAGCGCTGCCAGGGAATGATCCATCCCAATGCAAGAATACCCGCGCTCCCGCAAAGCAGCCAGCAGGTCTCCGGTGCCGCAGCCGACATCGAGGATCCGTGCGGGGAGGATCCGTGCGGGCAGGATGCGCGCCGAGGGCGGACCGACGGCGCGGGCGACAAAGGCCACATGGTCGCGCAGCACCGTGCGACGGTAGAGGCCCTCGAGCCGCCGGGCGATGCCTCCTTGCCGACCCGCGCCCCACCAGTAGCCCTCAGGGTAGGACCGTGCCAGTTCCTCGGTGGACGGTCGCGGTGAAAGGTAAAGAACACGGCAAGCACCGCACTCGACCACATGGAATTGCTTGGCGGTGGTGCGAAACAGCCGGTCGGAACACCGGTAGCGAAGCCGCGGCTGCTCGGCCCCACACAAGGGGCAGGAG
>JAKZXP010000173.1:0-4385 GCA_047514915.1 Terriglobia bacterium | reverse complement strand
ACGTCGGCTAGCTCTTTGGCAGGCTGTTGAAAGAGCGCCCCGCTGTCATTCCGAGCGAAGCGAGGAATCTGCTTTTGAACTGCCATTGTTTACTGGCAAAGCAGATCCCCCGCGCGATGAAGGGTCTCAGGGCCGGGTGATAAAATAGCCGCTGGCTGAACGGCCTTGCTCGTGGGACAATCCGCGACATCGAAGACGACCCACCCCTGGCACCTTTCCTCGGTAAAGACCTCTTGGCTGCTGGTGGCCATCGCCACACTGGCGGTGATCCTCTACCTCAACGTTCTCCCTAATACCTTCATTTTTGACGACTGGCAGCAGGTGGTGGAAAACCCGTTTCTTCGACGGTCCGACGGCCTGCGGGAAATTTTCACCACCGGCGTGCTGGAGTTTATGGGTCCAGTGGCGGTGAGCAACTTCTACCGGCCGCTGATGCACAGCGCCTTTTACCTGATGTTTCGGATCTCCGGGCTCAACCCCGCCGGCTACCACACACTGTCGATCCTGTTACACGCCGCTATTTGCCTGCTGGTCTACGCCGTGATTGCTCGGCTCTCAGGCCGCCGCCTCACAGCCGTTGTCGCAGCCCTATTGTTTGCCGCACACCCGGTGCACACCGAAGCGGTAGCCTGGATCTCCGCTTACCCCGAACTACTGTGTGCTTTCCTAACCCTGCTGGTCCTCTGGCTATATTTGCGCGCCGAACAGGCGCAGGGCAGAGCACGCGTGGCCCTTCTGGTGCTGACCGGGCCGGTTTTTCTGCTGGCTCTGCTGGCCAAGGAGATCGCGGTCGCAGTGCCGCTGCTGCTGGCTTGCTATGAACTGCTGGTGTGCCGCGCGCCTTGGCGCGCCACGCTACGGGCTACCTGGCTGGCTTACGCTTCGCTTGCCGCCGCCGCCGCCGTCTACCTGGCTGCACGCTTGCACGCCCTGAAGGCCCTGATGCCAGCGTCGCAGGACCCCATTCCTCCCGCTGAGCATCTCTGGACTGCGGTGGGACTCTTCTTTCGCTACTTCTGGGTGCAGGTCTGGCCGCTCGAACTGCATGCCTTTTACTACCTGGAGCGCAACCGCAGCCCGCTGGAACCAGTAGTGCTGGCTGGCCTGGCCACGCTGCTGGCTACCGCGGTACTGGGATGGTGGCTCTACCGCCGCCGGCGCCCGGAAGTGTTGGCGGTGGCGCTGTACCTGCTCCCGCTGGCTCCGGCCTTCCTTCTGCCTTACTCTTCCATCGGCTGGTTGATGGCCGAGCGCTACCTCTACTTGCCCTCCGTGGGGTTCTGCTGGCTGCTGGCAGCCGGCCTGGTCGCGGCAGCCGACCGCTGGGGATACCGGCCCCTGGGCGCACTGTTCGTGATTGTACTGGTCGCCTGCTCGGTGCGTACGGTCCTCCGGAATGGGGACTGGTCCGAGGAGGTGGCGTTCTACCGCCGCACTGTCCACGCCTTCCCAGGTTTCCCGCACGCCTACCTGAACCTCGGTGAGGCTTTGCTGCGACAGAACCGGCTACCGGAGGCGCTGGAGGCCACGCAGGCCGCTGTGCGTCTCTCGCCCACTTATCCCGACCCGCACATCAACCTGGGGCTGATCTGCTGGCGCCAGGGGAATGAAGAGGCCGCCATCCGCCATTTCCAGCGCGCCGCCACGCTGGCCGAGCGTCGGCGAAACCGATTCATTCAATCCCGCGCCCTGGCCAACCTGGGGGTGCTGTATCGCCAGCACGGGAGCTTGGAGGAAGCGCTGGCCGCTTCCCGCCAGGCGCTGGTGGTGGATCCTCACTTCGCCAGTGCCCACAACAACCTCGGGTATGCGCTGTTGGTGCAAGGCCAGCGCGAGGAAGCGATCCGCCACTTCCGCCAAGCCCTGGAACTGGAGCCCACGCTGGACGTAGCGCATTCCAACCTGGGGTTGGCCTATGCGGAAAACCAGGAGTGGGAGGCGGCTCTGGCTCATCTGCGCCAGGCCGAGCGGTTGAATCCAAACAGCAGTGAGGTGCATGCCCGCCTGGGCGAGGTCCACTTGGCGCGCGGCAAGTTCGCCCCCGCCCGCCGCGAGTTTTCCCTGGCCCTGCAATTGGACCCTGGCAACGACCGCGCGCGCGCCGGTCTCCGCGCGACTCGGGAGGCACAGTGAATTCCTCGTGGGGGCGCATTCGCACCGCGCTCGCATCGTCCGATTCTCCCTGGCCCTGGATCGCCATTGCCGCCCTGGCCACCCTCCCGCACCTGGGCGTCATCCTGAATCCCTTTGCTTATGATGACTGGAACAGCATTGTCCAAAATTCCTACCTGAGACATCCGCAGGCACTGCGCAAGTTTTTCGGCGGCAGCGTGTGGGACTTCCTCGGCCCGGCGCACATCATCCTGGGAAACTACTACCGGCCGCTGATGCACAGCTTCCACTATTTCCTGTACCGGTTGTTTGGGTTCGATCCGGCATGGTTTCACTTGTTCTGCCTGACGCTGCACGCCGGCGTCAGCCTGCTGGTGGCGGGCGTGGTGCGCCGCCTGTCCGGTCGGCATGCAGTGGGCATGGTGGCCGGACTGATGTTTGCCGTGCATCCGGCGCATACAGAAGTGGTGGCCTGGATCTCCTGCTCGCCTGAGTTGCTCAGCTCCTTGTTTTCCCTGCTGGCTTTTTGGTTGTACTTGCGCGCCGTCGAGGCCTACGGTCTGCGCCGTGCGTTGCTTACGCTGGCCATGGGCGGGAGTCTGCTGCTGGCGCAGCTCTCGAAAGAAATCGGCGTGCTGATGCCTGTGGTCATCCTGGCTTATGAATTTCTGGTGCGTCGCCTCAGCCTGCGGAGGCAATTGCAGCAACGCTGGCCCGAGTACTCCGCCCTGAGCGCCGCAACTTTGCTATACCTGGTGATGCGCGTCCATGCCCTGGGTGGGTTGCTTCCGGTTCCGAAGCAGATCGCGGTCCCCTGGACCGAGCAGCTCTGGACCTCGGTCGCCTTGTTCTATCGCTATCTGGTCTTGCTGCTCTGGCCGATGGAGCTGATCTTCTTCCGCTACTACGAGCCGAATCGCAGCCCGCTGGAACCGGCGGTGGTGGCGGGTTGGCTTTCCCTGGCGGGCTTTGCCGGCCTGGCCGTCTGGCTCTATCGCCGGCGGCTACCTGAAGCGCTGGCTCCCGCGATGTACCTGTTGCCGCTGCTGCCTGTCTTCCAGCTGCCATACATTTTCACCGGGCTGCTGATGATCGAGCGGGCAGCCTACCTGCCGTCGGTGGCATTCTGCTGGCTGCTGGCGGCAGGCCTGGTGAAGCTGGCGGAGCGGCGTGGTGTACGCACGGCCACAGTGCTGGCCGTGCTTGTGCTGGCCGCCTACACCGGCCGCAGCGCGACCCGTATGGACGACTGGCGTGACGAAGTGAATCTGTTCCGAGAGGGGCTGGCGCATGCGCCTGCATCTTTCCATCTGCACCTGGTGGGGGGCGAGGCGTTACTGCGTCAGCAGAAGCCACTGGAAGCAGCCGCCGCGTTGCGGGAAGCTCTGCGCTTGCGGCCCGGCCATACCGATATCCACAACAGTCTGGGCCAGGCCTACTGGCTGCTCGGGCAGCAGGAAACTGCCCTCGTTCACTACCGCTACGCAGCCGAACTGTCCCTGCAGGACAACCGGCCCGATTCCGCCGCCCGTGCGTGGTACAACATCGGGATCGTCTACCGCTCGCAGGAGCGCAACCGGGAGGCCATCGCTGCCTACCAACAGGCGCTGCAGCTCGACCCGGAATTCGCCGCCGCCCGCAACAACCTCGGCTTCGCCTTATTGCTGGAGGGAGAAGTGGCGGAGGCAGCGCGGCAACTGCGCGCTGCTATCCAACGCGACCCCACCCTGGGGCAAGCTCATGCCAACCTCGGGCTGGCCTACGCCATGAGAGGCCAATGGGGCGCAGCGCTGGCGACCCTGGCGCAAGCCGAGCGGCTCAGTCCCAACAATCCGGAAGTGCACGCGCGCATCGGGGAGATTCACCTTGCACGAGGAGAGGCGCGCGCGGCGCAGCGGCGTTTCTGGCGAGCTCTCCAGCTCCACCCGCAGAACGCGCGGGCACTGGCCGGCATGGCCGCCCTGCGCGCGCACGAGGCACAGCCGTGAACCTGCCCCGCCTCGCGCCCTGGCGTGCCGGCCTACTGGTGGCTCTGCTGGCCAGCCTTGTGTATCTCAATACGCTGCCCAACGCGTTCGTCATTGACGACCGCCAGCAGATTGTTGACAACGGCTTCCTGCGCCAGCGCGACGGCTTGAAGAAAATCTTCACCACCAACGTCTGGGCCTTTCTGCAGAAGGAGAGCCTCAACAACTACTACCGGCCACTGATGCACACGGTCCTGTATTTCTGGTGGCGGATGTTCCGCGAAAATCCGGCCGGCTATCATGCGC
>JAKZXP010000172.1:0-3484 GCA_047514915.1 Terriglobia bacterium | reverse complement strand
CGGCGGCTTGCCAGTCCGGCTGAATCTCCCACCATTGAGCACCACCAAGGTTCCCAGCTCGCGCGCCTGCTCGTCCACGGATCTTTTTCCGCGCGCCGGGCGCACGAATAGGGCCAGCAACAGCAGCGATAGCCCCAGCCTAGTTCTGAGGAGGAGACAATGGCCAAAGGAAAACCGACGCTTGCCCAGGGACAACTGCAGCTGCAACTGTATGATTTGCGGCGGGAGGCGAAGATTCGCCAAGCCCGGGAGTGGTACCTCCAAAACTTCTTTCCCGAGACCATGGAAGACCTGCAGCGGCTGGCCCCGCCAGGCTCCCAGGAAAACGTCTCTATGCGCATGGTGGTCAGCTATTGGGACCAGGCTTGCCTGTTGGCGAACTACGGCTTGCTGCATGAAGACCTGTTCTTCCTAACCGGCGGCGAGTTCTTTCGGGTATGGGAGCGCATTGAGCCAGTGGTGGGTGCCATGCGGCAAGGATTCCGCAACCCTCACATGTTCTCGAACCTGGAGAAGGCGGCACAACGCTACAAGAAATGGTCCGAGCGGCGGGCCCCCGGTTCGCTGGAGACGGTGCGGCAATACATGCAGCAATCGCGCAAAGCTGCCGCGGCCGATTGAAACTTCGACCCGATGTAGCCCACCTGCTCCCAAGCGGCAGAGCGCGCAGGGGGCAGAGTGAGATTCGACCCCTTTGTGAAGGAGGAGAACGGAACATGAAACGAGCAGCCTTGAGTGCGCTAGTCTTGGTTTGTCTGTTGGGCTCGGGCGCGGTCGGGAAATTCGCCCGCGCTGGTGAGTCTCCTTCGCCACCGGAGGCCACCGGCTTCCGCGCCGAGTTCCTTAACCAACTCGACGGGGTGGAAAAGAAGCTCCTAGACCTTGCCGAGGCCATGCCCGAGGAGAAATACACCTGGCGGCCGGGAGAGGGAGTCCGGTCGGTGAGCGAGGCCTACATGCACGTGGCTGGGGCGAACTTCTTCCTGACGGGGATGATCGGCGTTGATCCCCCGGCCGATGTGGGTCGCGACTTGGAGAAAATCACCGACAAGGCCAAGGTCCTGGAGTTGCTGAAACAGTCATTTGAGCATGTCCGTCAGGCGGCGCTGAAGACCCCCGACGCTGAGATGGACAAGCCGGTGAAGATGTTTGGCCGTGAGACCACTGTGCGGGACCTGTTCCTGATGATGGCCTTGCACCAGCACGAGCATCTGGGCCAGGCGATCGCCTACGCGCGGATGAATAGCATTGTGCCGCCGTGGAGCGCGGCACGCCAGCGCCAAGAAGGCGAGTGACGAGGTTCACCAACGGACATTTGGCGCTGGAAACACGCACCTGGCGCTGGAATACGACCTGCAGCTTTCAGCGGACGTAGTCGCCGGACAGGCCCCAGAAGTCTTTGGCGTAATAGGAAGAGAGGACGTTGCCGAACAGGTAGCAGATCGCGTGGCAGTCGGGGATGTCCCCGTATAGCTTCTTCCCGCGCGCAAAGACTTTCGTGAACGAACCCTCCCGGAGCAGGTTCCCGCCGATTTTCTTCAGTGGTTCGCAGGGATAAAACACATCGCCGTTGGGATACACGCGGGGAAACATGGTGGGGAAGCACTGAAAGTCGCCGAACTCCAACAGGGTGCGGATCAGCTTGGGGGTGCCGTTGATGGGCTGGAGTTTCTGGCGACGGCGCTCGACGATCCTGTCCACTAGTTGCCGGTAGCGCGGGTTGGTGAGCAAGCGCAGGTTCGGCATCTTGTCTTTCAGCGCAGTCTGGGTGGCGAAGACGAACCCGTGCTCGCCGCAGAAGTCCAGGATGCGCTCGATCTCCGGGATGTTCCATTCCTCGATCACAGTGCTGACGCTGATGGTGCCCGGCGAGGGCATACGCGATCGGGCCAGTTGCAGGTTCTCCAGCACCTTGGGGACTACCGCCGACTTCGACATGGGCAAGCGGGTGTCCATGGCGAGCGCGTCCAGGCTGACCACCAGGCCGGTGAGCGAGTCGAATAGCTTTTGGCGGCGGTGCAGCAACGTGCCGTTGGTGACCAGCAGGACCGAGCGAAACCGGATATCGTGCCGGGCGGCGTGCGCCAGTTCTTCCATGTCGTTGCGCAGCAGGGGCTCGCCGCCGGTGAACAGAATCGAGTCGGTTTCGCGGCGCATGATGCCGAGCAGCCGGATCGTGTCTGCGGTTGATAGCTCGTCGCTGAACACGTCCGGTTCCTTCTGCGTGCAGTAGGTGCAGGCCAGGTTGCACTTGTGGGTCACGTAGAGCACCGCGGCGTAGGGGGCAATGACGTTCGTACGCAGGATCTTACGGCGGTACAGGTTCTGGAAGTAGTGCCGGAAATTCTTCAGCGCAAACGGAGCATGGCGCACCAGGCCGCGCAGCAGCTTGATCCCCTGACGTTGGCTTTTTCCATTTTGCATACAGCCCGAAGTTTAGCCGATTCGGGGTGAGCCCCCCAAGCTTCTTGCAGCGAATGGAATCTGGGCAGGTTGGAGACCGCGAACCACCCTGCTAGCCGATTTCGACGGCGCGCACGAAACGGACCGCAGGGATTCTGCGCAGCTCCGCCAACACCGAGTTGGGCACGCGGGGGCCGTCGTAATGGATCACAGCCACGGCCTCGACCGGGCTCTTGCGTCGGCGGCTGCTATTTTCACGGCGCCCCAGCGAAAAGTTGGCGATGTTGACGTGGCGCCGGCCCAGCAGCGTCCCGATGCGCCCGATGACTCCGGGGACGTCAGTGTTCTTGAAGAACAGCAGATTGCCAGTGAGCGGCGCCTCAATGTGGATGCCGTCCACCGCCAGCAGGCGCGGGAAGGGATTGTGCAGCAACACCGTCCCCTCGGCTACCGCTTCGGCGCGATCTGTTTGCAGACTGATCCGCACGGAGTCGGTGAATTCAGCTCGACTGCTGCTGCGGCTCTCTTCCAACCGCATACCCCGATCGGCCGCGATGGAGGCGGCATTCACCAGGTTGGCCTTTTCCGCCAGCACCCGGTTCAGCATGCCTTTCAGCGCCGCATTGCGGACCAGGTTGGTGTTCATCTCCGCCAGTTTGCCAAAGTAGGCGATGCGGACTGCGAGTTGGTTTCCCTCGGCGATTTGGGCCAGAAGCGCTCCCAGGCGTTCGGCCAGTTGCAGGTACGGTTGTAGCTTACGGTATTCGTCGGGCGAAGGCGCCGGCACGTTCACCGCGTTGATGATGACCCCGTGCTTGAGATACTCGCGCACCTGCTCCGCGATGCGATAGCCGACCACCTCCTGGGCCTCCTCAGTGGAGCGGGCGATGTGCGGCGTGGCGATCACCTGGGGCAACGAAGCGAGCGGGTGATTGGGTAACGGCGGCTCCTGGTTGAAGACGTCGAGGGCCGCGCCGGCCACCTTGCCGGCTCGGATCGCCTCGGCCAGGTCGCGCTCGTTGATCACCTCGCCCCGGGCGCAGTTGATGATCCGCACGCCTGGCTTCATGCAGGCCAGGGT
>JAKZXP010000171.1:0-8718 GCA_047514915.1 Terriglobia bacterium | reverse complement strand
GCTGGTGGACGAGGCCCTGGCGGTGGGCGACATCTACTTCCGGCAGCGGTGCATGCGTAAGCTCCACCAGCTGCAACGCTCTGGCGTCACGGTCATCTTCGTCACCCACAGCGTGGCCGACGTCAAGAGCCTGGCCACCCGCGCAATGTGGATGGGAGGGGGACGCGTCGTCGAGATCGGCGATCCGGACCGCGTCGTCAGCCACTACCAGGCGGCGATGGTCAACAAGGACGCCGAATACCTGCGCCACCACGCGGTGGCGGAGGCCAAAGCCACCGGGCGGACCTACGCGCTGCGTGCCCCTGAGGTCGTCGAGAAAATTCCCAATGTGGATTTTCGCTACGGAACCGGCCGCGCTCACGTGTTGGGCATTGCAGTCCTGAACGAGAGAGGCGAGGAACTGGGCCTGCTGCCGCCGGGCGGAACTGTTGTGGTGCGCATCAGCGTGCAGGCTAGGCGGGAGGCGCTGCGGCCCATCGTCGGCTTCATGCTGCGGAACCACCTGGGCGTGGATTTTTCCGGCACCAACACGGCCCTCGAGGACACCGAGCTGCCGCCACTCAATCCAGGCGACACGCTGACCGTGGATTTCCACCTGAGCCTGCCGGAACTGTATCCGGGGCATTTCTCCTTCTCGCCGGCGATTGCCAACGGCGCGCTGGAGGGCTACGAGATGTGCGATTGGATTGACAATGCCGTCACGCTCCAGATGGAGAAGCGGCGGGAGATGTACGGCTACTTCCGTCCGGCCTGCCGGGTCGAAGTCCACGGCGTTCGGCTGGTGGCTGGAGTAGGAGCCCAGGGGCGAGGGGAGCGATGAATGGGGCTGATGAATGGGGCGATGAATGGGGAACGATAAGTGGAGTTCACTGGCGAGCGCGTAATCCCGGGGGAGGTGGATCCCGATCTGTGGAACGAGCATCTGTCGCGCTACGCCTTCGCGGCCCTTTTTGCTCAACGGCTGCTGAGCGGCCGAGGAGTGGCGCCCGACGGCAAATTGCAGTCCACGACGGTTCCCGGCGCTGCGGCTGCGGCCGCTGATCCGGCCGCCGCCGTCTTTCGGGTGCTGGACGCCGGCTGCGGCTCCGGCTACGGGGCAGCCTACCTGGCGGGCCTGGATCCTGCGTTGCAGGTGGTCGGCATAGATCTTAGCGAGGAGGCCCTGGCATACGCCCGCCCGCGCTATGGTGGGCCCAACCTCCATTTTGCCCACGGCGACTGTCTGACCCTGGAGTTTGCCGACGGAGAATTCGACCTGGTGATGGCCTTCGAAGTCCTCGAGCATTTGTCCGAGCCGGCGTCGTTTTTGCAGCAAGCACGCCGCGTGCTCCGTCCTTCCGGCCACCTGCTGGTTTCCACGCCGAACCGGCGTTACTATTCCGAGGAGCGCCGCTACGTCAACCCCTTCCACACCCGGGAGTACGATGCGTCGGAATTCGCCTCGCTGCTGGAAGAGTTTTTCCCCGAGCGCGTGATTTTCGCGCAAAATCACGCCCCCGCCATTGCTTTCTTTCCCAGCGATGGAACGCTGCCATGCTCGACCGAGGGAGACAGCGGAGCGGCTGCCCGATTCGGTGCTCCGCCTCGGGCGACCGACCAAACCCATTTCCTGGTGGCTGTCTGCGCCCGGCAACCAGGACCGGTCCCCGAGCCGTTTGTTTTTGTGCCCTCGGCCGGCAACGTGTTGCGCGAGCGCGAACTGCACCTGCACAAGCTGGCGCAAGAAGTAGAGGAACGCACCGCCTGGGCTCGAGAGCTGGACCAGGAGCGAGAACGCCTGGCAGGGATCGTGCGGGAATTGCAGGCCGACATAGAGAACAAGGTTTCCTGGGCGCGTTCGCTGGAGGCAGACCTGGAACGGGCCCGCGAGGCGCTGACCAACCTGCAGCGAGAATTTGAGGAACGCACCGCCTGGGCCCTGAAGCTCGATGCAGACCTGCGCTTCCTCTTTGGCTCCCGCTGGTACCGCCTGGCGAAGAAGCTCCGACTGAGTCCCGTACCGCCCTCGGATCAAGGGGAAGGGGGCGGCGCCTGATTCTGCTTCGTCTGCTGCTGGGGCTGGTAGTGGCAGTGCTGCTCCCGCCACTACTGCTGCTGAACGTTGCCAGCCTGGCTCTAGTGGACCTGGCATGGATTTTCGGCGGCCGGCGGCGTAGCGCCGCCTCAGCCCGCCGCAGCGCCGCCTCAGAAAGAACCTCTGAACCGAACGAGCGACCCACCTCTGTAAGCGTGGTGATTCCCAGTTGGAATGGCCGGGAGTTGCTGGAAAAATTTCTGTCTTCGGTCGTCCGCGCCGCCTCCTTTCATCCCGACAATGAAGTCATCGTGGTGGATAACGGCAGCGATGACGGGACCGCGGAGTGGGTTGGCAGGCAGTTTCCCGGGACAGACTCGGCCGGCAGGAAACCAAAGTTGGTCCGCCTGCTTCGGTTGGAGCGCAACCTGGGCTTCGGGGCCGGCAACAACCTCGGGGTGCGAGCGGCGCGGAACAACATCGTGGTGGTCCTGAACAATGACATGCGGGTGGAGCCGGACTGCTTCCAGCGACTGCTGGAGGGCTTCACGGACCCGGGCGTGTTCGCCATCAGCGCGCAGATCTTTTTCCTGGATCAGGGCAGGCGGCGCGAAGAAACCGGCCTGACCGAAGGACGCTTCGAGCAGGGATTCTTCCGCCTGGGCCATCTGGCTGAGGACATTTCCACCTTGTACCCCACGTTCTACGCCGGGGGCGGCTCGACCGCTTATGACCGCTCAAAGTTCCTCGAACTCGGCGGCTTTGACTCGCTGTTCCATCCCTTCTACGTGGAAGACGCCGACCTTTCTTACAATGCCTGGAAACGAGGCTGGAAGGTGCTCTACCAGCCCGCAGCGGTGGTCTATCACGAACACCGCAGCACCATCGGAAGGCATTTCTCAGCTAGGCGCATAGACGCCATCCTCAAAAAGAACCACATCCTGATGGTGTGGAAGAACGTGCACCGCTGGGGCTGGCTGGCGGAGCATTTCTGTTGCCTCTACGCGGGCCTGGTGTTCTCCACATTTGTGGGGTCCGGTCCTACCCGCCCTACGCCGGCGGGTTACGCCGGCGTGCTGCGCTACTGGGGCAAGGTGCTCGAGCGGCGCTGGCAAGCCCGGAGCCTGAGCACGATTGGTGACGACGAAGCGCTGCTCCGCCCGCTGCCCGCCTATTACCGGGACCGTTTTGTTCCGCCGCGGCCGCTGGAGGAAGGGCGGCCGTTGCGCATTCTGTTTCTTTCCCCCTACTCGTTGCATCCGCCTACGCACGGCGGCGCCGTCTTCATGCAACAAGCAGTGCGGGCGCTGGCCCGCCGCCACGAGGTTCACCTTCTGGCCTTTGTGGATCGTCCGGAGGAGGTGGAAACGAACCGGGCGCTGGAACGCTGCCTGAGCTCGGTCCAATGCCTGGTACGCGATTTCCCGCCCCACCGTGATTCGCTCGGCCTTTTACCCTACGCCGTGCGCTGCTTCCTGAGTCCGGAATTCCGCCGTCGGGTCCACCGCCTGATCTGGGAACACCAGATTGACCTGGTCCAGGTGGAGTACACGCAGATGGGACAGTTTGCAGGCGGCTGGCGCCACACGCCCACGGCCTTGTTCGAGCACGACGTGTATTTCCAATCTGTACGGCGCGCGTTGAGACAGGCGCGGTCGGTGTCAGAATGGCTGCGAACCTGCCTGGAGTGGCTGCGGGCCCTGCGCTACGAACTCCACCTGCTGCGCCGCGTTGACCTAGTCCAGACCTGCAGCGAGGCGGAGCGCCGCTTGCTGGAGTCCTTCCTGGGGCGGGAGGCGCCACCTGTCAATGGCACCCTACGGGCGGCGCTGGACACCGGTGACTACGTGCCGGTCTTCACGGGACGCCAGCCGGAGACGCTGTTGTTCGTTGGCAACTTCCGCCATGCACCCAATATAGACGGCTTGCGGTTCCTGGTGCAGCAGGTCGTGCCAGCGTTGCGCGCGGACCGTCCGAATGCCGAATTGTTGGTCGTGGGCGCCTATCCTCCGATGGAGGTAGAAACACTGTGCCACCAGCCGGGGGTGAACCTGCTGGGGATGGTGCCGGAAATCCGCGAGGTGATGGCCCGTTACGCGCTGTTTCTGTGCCCCATTTTTAGCGGTTCGGGGGTGCGAGTAAAAATTCTGGAGGCGTTCGCCGCCGGCATGCCGGTGATCTCCACGCCACTGGGCGTGGAGGGACTAGATGTCGTCGACGGACAGGAATTGCTGCTGGCCAGCAATGCTCGCCAGTTCGTCTCTGCTATCATAGAACTGCTGGAAGACCCCGCACGTGCTGAAGCCCTGGCGCGCCGCGCCCGCCGCAGGGTCGAACAGCAGTGGGATGCCAGCGTCGTCCTGGAGAGATTGGAACACGCTTATTGGGAACTCTTGCGCGAACGACGATCGGTGACACCCGCCGGGGCTTCGCTGGTCACGACTTCTTCGAGGTCCTCATGAGGAGCAAGCTTTCTTTGTTTCTGGCTGTGATTCTGGCGGTCTGCTTGGCAGCAGCGGCCGGCTGGGCCGGCAAGGCTCCGGATTTCTCCCTGCCGGACCCCAACGGCAAGAAGATCCGGCTTTCCGACCAGCGTGGCAAGCTGGTGGTGCTGGAATTCCTCCAGACTGGGTGCCCCGCTTGCCAGCGCGCTGGCCGCACTTTGCAGAAGCTGTACTCCGAGAACCACCAGCGCGACCTCATGGTTATCGGGATTTCCCATGATCGGCGGGGAATGCAGGCCATTCGCAAGTACGTTCAGCAGCACGGCCTGACCTACCCGGTCGTGCTGGGCGATCTCACGGTGGCGGTGAACTACCTGGGCAGCACGCGGCGCCGGCCGCGTTTCCATGTTCCAGTCTTTTTCTTCGTGGGTCCCGACGGACAACTTCTAGAGGAACGCAAATCCGGACGGACTGCTGACCGCAACTGGTTCGCCGAAATGGAGCAGAACCTGGAAGCCACGGTGCGCCGCCTGCTCGCCGCGCAACAGACACCCGTGAGACAAGCGCGCGTCCGGGAGCGGAAAGCGGCTGGGCGGAAGCCGCTCGAGCCGAAGTAGAGAAAAGGGCCCGGCCTGCGGTGGCATGTACAGAGGCAAGCGCATCACGATCATCATCCCCTGCCTGGACGAGGAAAGAGGCATTGCCCAGGTGCTGGAAGCGATCCCGCCGCTGGTGGACGAGGTGATCGTGGTGGACAACGGTTCCAATGATCGAACCGCGGAAGTTGCCCGGTCGTTGGGCGCCAAGGTGCTGCGGGAAGACATCCGAGGTTATGGGCGGGCCTACAAACACGGCTTTCAGCACGCCACCGGGGATATCATCATCACCCTGGATGGCGACCATTCCTATCCGGTGGATGCCCTCTCCTACTTACTGGAGGCCTTCGAACATCTGAACGCCGATTTTCTGAACGCTTCTCGTTTCCCGGTTCAGGACCCGAAGGTCATGAGCTTCAAGCACCGGGTGGGCAACCTCGTCCTTTCGGCAGTCACCTCGCTGCTGTTTTTTCGCTTGGTGCGCGACTCGCAGTCCGGAATGTGGGTCTTCTCTCGCCACATCCTTCCACTGATGAAGCTGGAAAGCGACGGAATGGCGTTGAGCGAGGAGATCAAGGTCGAGGCCATCCGCAACCCGAGGATCCGATTCCGGGAAATCATCATCAACTATTCGTCCCGGGTGGGCGAGAAGAAGCTGCAGCCGTGGCGGGACGGGATGAGCAACCTGCTGTGGTTGTTCAAGAAGAGGTTCTTCCGGTGAGAGGCGAGCGCACGGTGGCGATCATTCCCAACCGGGACGGAGCCGGCCGCCTGGAGCGCTGCCTGGCTACCCTGTCGGCGCAGCGAGGCGCTGCCCTGGGAGTGGTCGTGCCGGAAGTGATCGTGCCGGAAGTGGTCGTAGTAGACAACGCTTCTAGCGATGGCTCCGCTGAAGCCGCCGCCCGTGCCGGCGCTCGGGTCATTCGCTTGCCGGAAAACCGCGGCTTCGCGGCCGCGGTCAATCGCGGGGTGGCCGAGAGCGACTCGGAATTTGTGGCGCTGGTCAATAACGATGTTGAACTCGAGCCGGAATGGCTCCACCGGCTCCTGGGCGTCCTGAAACGTCACCCGGAGTGCGGCATGGTCACCGGTCGGACACTGCAACGCGATAGCGACAGCACGCTGGATGGGGCCGGCGACGCGCTCGCGCTGGGTCTGGCCGCCGCGCGATTGGGGTTCGGCTTCCCCGATGGCCCCGCGTACCGGCAAGAGCGCCCGGTGCTGGCCGTTTCTGGCGCCGCTTCGCTGATTCGTCGCGAGGTCTTCCGGAGCATCGGCGGGTTCGACGAAGCCTTTTTTGCTTACCTGGAGGACGTGGACTTTTGTCTGCGGGCGCAGTTGGCCGGTTTCCGGGCGCGGTACGTTCCGGAAGCTGTTGCCTGGCACGAAGGCAGCGCTACCACGGCGGGCCAGGCAGGCCTGCCTCTCCGCGTTGCCCCGGACCTGCACCCGCAGGTGGCTACCTGGCTGACTGGACACCAGCTCTTGTTGGCTACGCGATACTGCCGCTGGGGGACGCTGCGTGTCCTGCTGCCGCGGGTCCTTTTGGTACAGGTGCTGTGGGCGGCTCGCCTGGTGCGGGTCGGACGGCTTGGCGCTTGGCTCCGCGGCCTGGCGTTGGCTGCTACCCGCTGGCGGCGCCTCCGGCGTTGGACCTTCCCTCCGGGAGCCGGGCCGCAGCGGCTACTGGAACTGCTGCGCGCCTCGGAAACCCAGATCTACGCCGACCGCGCCCGCCGAGACACTTTCTGGCGCCTGTACTTCCGACTGTTCCCACCCGCCGTCCAGGCCAACTTCTTGGCTGCCGGAGAAAGCAGCACCTCGAGTAGCAAGGCCGAGCCAGGCGACGCAAGTCGCCGCTATGCCGAGCCTTGAGCACTGGAACGCCCTTGGCGGACTCTGTCGTCGTCGTCGTTGTCAGCTACAATTCTGCCAGATACCTCCCGGTGTGCCTGGATTCACTGCGCGGGGTGGGCGTCGAAATCATCGTCGTGGATAACGCGTCGACCGACGATTCGGCTGCCGTGGCCCGTCGGCACGGGGTCAGAGTGATCGCCAACTCCGAGAACCGAGGTCTGGCTGCAGCGGCCAACCAGGGTGCGCGTGCCTCCGCGGCGGAGTTTCTGCTGTTCCTCAATCCGGACACGGTGCTGCTGGATGGATTCGCGGACTTGCTGCGCGCTGTGGTTCAAGAGCCGCAGGCCGGAGCGGTTGCCGGCCTGTTGCTAGATGAGGCCGGGCGGCCTCAGGTCGGTTTCAATGTACGTAGGCTTCCTAGTTTTGTGACGCTCGCCTGCGAGGTGCTTCTAGTGAACCGGCTTTGGCCGCGCAATCCGGTAAACCGCCGGTACCGCTGCCTGGACCTGCCACTGGATCGCCCGGGCGAAATCGAGCAACCTGCTGGTGCCTGCTTGCTGGTTCGCCGGCGCGCCCTGGAGCAGGTGGGCTACTGGGACGAGCGTTTTTACCCGCTTTGGTTCGAGGACGTTGACCTGTGCGTGAGGTTGCGCCGTTCTGGATACCGCATCCTGTTTTGCCCGACCTGTCGCTGGCGCCACCACGGGGGGCACTCGCTGGACTGTATCTCATTTGCCCGAAGGCAACTTTTTTGGTACCGTAATCTACTCTACTACGTGCACAAGCACATGGGTTCCGCCGCCGCGCTGGCCATGAGACTGCTGGTATGTGCCGGCGCTGCCGCTCGTTGGATGGCTACCTTGGCTGTTCCGAGCGGGCAGCACCGGTCGAGCGCCTATTGGGCGGTGATGAAGTTGGCGCTTAGCAGACCGGCAAACCAGCCGCCGCCCCGCGTGGTTTAAATGTCTTCACTGGTTAGCATTACCCTCGTCACTTATAACAGCGGGCGCTACATCGGCCCCTGTCTGGAATCCATCTTCACCCAGCAGCACCGCCCCCTGGAAGTGCTCGTGGTGGACAACGCTTCGCAAGACACCACCCGCGAGGTGCTGTCGCGTTACACCAATCGCATTCAGATCATCTGGAACCCGCAAAACATTGGCTTTGCTGCCGCCCAGAACCAGGCGATTGCCGCCAGTACGGGCAGGTGGGTGCTGGTGCTCAACCCCGACGTGGTGTTGATCCCAAGCTTTGTGTCTACGCTGGTCAAAGCTGCCGAAGGACACGCCGACCCCCGACTGGGCGCCCTGTGCGGCAAGCTGCTGGCCATGGAGCCAGGCCTGAGCCTTCCCACCAATCCGCGGGTGGACTCGGCAGGCATCTTCTTCACCCCAACGCTACGCCACTTTGACCGGGGCTCTGGCAAGCCGGACAATGGCAACTACGAGAGAGCCGAGTACGTTTTCGGGGCCTCGGCGGCCGCTGCCTTCTACCGGCGCGAAATGATCGAAGACGTCAGCCAGGAGGGGGAATTCTTCGATCCGGACTTTTTCTCCTACCGCGAGGACGCCGATGTGGCCTGGCGCGCCCAGCTTCTGGATTGGAAGTGCCTCTACGTGCCGCACGCGCTGGGCTACCATGCGCGAAGGGTGCAGCACTGGAACCGGGCCCAGGTGCCGCCGCAAATCAACATGCACTCGGTGAAGAACCGGTTCTTGATGCGCCTGAAGAACGTAGGCGCCTCCCTCTACTTGCGCAACCTGCTTCCCGTCACCGTGCGGGATTTGGCGGTGCTGGGCTACTGCCT
>JAKZXP010000170.1:0-4854 GCA_047514915.1 Terriglobia bacterium | reverse complement strand
TTATATTGCCAACACGGGAGGCACCCTGGACACCCTGCAGCTCTACGTGCGTCGCTTAAACGAACTGGACAGCAGGCCGGTTCCGGGCACTGCGGGAGCGTTCCATGGTGGTTTTTCTCCCGATGGGAAGTGGCTCGCCTTTGGCGCATTTGACGGACTGCTAAAGAAGGTGTCGCTTTCCGGGGGAGCGGTCCAGACCCTGTGCAACTACGGAGAAATAACAGAAGGGCAGCTAGGTGTAAGCTGGACGCCGAACGGGGACGCTCTCATTTTCGCAGGCGACGACGGTCTGTTCCGAGTTTCGGCCGCCGGGGGTACCCCTGAGGTGCTCGCCAGTGTGGTCGAAGGTGTGGAACGCTATCATGCTTGGCCGCAGGTCCTCCCGGGAGGCAAGGCGGTGCTATTTACTGTTGGGCAAACAAGCGGTCCCTCAGTCGCTGTGTTTTCCCTGGAAACTGGCGAGCGGCGGACCCTGATCGGGCGCGGCTCGTATGCGCGATATGTACCAACCGGCCACCTCGTCTATGCACGGGAAGACAAGCTGCTGGCGGCGCCCTTTGATCTCGACCAGCTTCAGGTGACAGGACCGCCCGCCGTCGTCCTCGAGCGTCTCGCGATATTTAGTGAAGAACTTGGAGAGACACCGTTCAGCGTGTCTGAGAGCGGATCGCTCGTCTATTTCCCGAGTGGTGGCGGGGAAAGCGAGCGCACTCTGGTCTGGGTAGATCACCAGGGAGCGGTCGAACCCCTGACTTTACCACCACAGGCCTATGATGACCCCCGCCTTTCACCCGACGGCCAGTGGCTGGCCGTCCAGATTGGTCCAGGAGGAAACTCTGACATCTGGATTTACCACATCTCCCGGGGAACATTGACCCGGCTGACGTTTGAAGGGGGAAATTTGCCCCTCTGGATGCCGGATGGAAAGCGGGTGACATTTGCTTCGAGCAGGGCCGGCGGAGCTGAGAATCTGTTTTGGAAACCTGCCGACGGCAGCGGCCCGGCAGAGCAGCTAACGGAAAGCGAACGCCTCCAGCGGCCTTCGTCCTGGTCGCTGGACGGGCAAGTGCTGGCTTTTTCTGAACGTCATTCCACGACTGGCTTGGACATCTGGGTTCTTCCGTTACAGGGGGAGCGCAAGCCGCGCCCGTTCCTCCAAACCCAATTTCAAGAAGCCGCGGCGGTGTTCTCCCCGGACGGGCACTGGCTCGCCTATACGTCCGATGAGTCCGGCCGGCCCGAAGTCTATGTGCAGCCGTATCCCGGCCCAGGCGGCAAGTGGCAGATCTCCACCGAAGGCGGCAATGAGCCGGTCTGGGTGAAGAACGGGAGGGAACTGCTCTACCGCGACGGCAACAAGATGATGGCCGTTCCGGTTACAACGCAGCCAACCTTTCGTGCGGGGCCCCCCACCTTGGTCTTTGATGGACAGTATTTCCGCGACGTCGCCCTGGCTGCAGCAAACTACGACATCACGCGGGACGGCCAGCGGTTCCTGATGATCCAGCTAGGCGAGCAGCAAGGGGCACCGACTCAAATCAACGTCGTGCTCAACTGGTTTGAGGAGCTGAAGCGCCTCGTCCCCACCGAACAAAACTGATCTCGCGACTGATCTCGCGTCTGGCCTCCGCCCCCCGCTTCCAATCCCTCCTTCGCTTCCCGAGTCCGCATGGTCTGCCGACGCAGGCCTGCCAGTTGCCGTTCTACAACGTCCCCGTCTGAAGCCCAAGTCCAACAATGAAATCTCCTCTGGCAAGGACTTTGGACCCTCGGCATGAAACTTTGGACTAGAATGACGGCATGTCCCGAGAACAGCGTCTGGAACAATTACGGCAGCGCCATGCGGCGGCGGAAGCCAGCGGCGGCCCCGAACGCATCGAGCGGCAGCACCGCGAGGGCAAGCTGTCGGCCCGCGAGCGGGTCGAACTGCTGCTGGACGAGGGGAGCTTTGAAGAACTGGACAAGCAGGTCACCCACCGCTGCACCGACTTCGGCATGGAATCGCAAAAGCTGCTGGGCGACGGGGTCGTCTCCGGTTACGGCCGCGTTGAGGGGCGACTGGTGTACGTCTTTGCCCAGGACTTCACCGTATTCGGCGGCTCGTTGTCGGAAACCAATGCGGCTAAGATTTGCAAGCTGATGGACCTGGCTGTGAAGAACGGAGCGCCGGTGGTGGGCCTGAACGATTCCGGCGGCGCCCGCATCCAGGAAGGTGTGGCGTCGCTGGCCGGCTACGCCGATATCTTCTTGCGCAACACCCTGGCCAGCGGCGTAGTCCCCCAGATTTCCGCCATTCTGGGCCCGTGCGCAGGCGGCGCCGTCTATTCGCCCGCCATCACCGACTTCACGGTCATGGTGAAGAACACCAGCTACATGTTCGTCACCGGGCCTGACGTGATCCGCACCGTCACTCACGAGCAGGTGACCAAGGAGGAGCTCGGCGGCTCCATGACCCACAATGCCGTCAGCGGCGTCGCCCACTTCATTGCGCGTGACGACTCCGAGTGCCTGTCGATGATCCGCGAGCTGCTCAGCTTCCTGCCTTCCAACAACCTGGAGGACCCGCCGCGGCGCGCCACCACCGACCCGGCGGACCGAGCCGACCCGGCGCTGGACCGCATTGTGCCGGACGAGTCCAACCTGCCCTACGACATCAAGGAAATCATCCACCGGGTCGTGGACGAGGGCTACTTCTTCGAGGTGCAGGAGCACTTCGCGCAAAATATCGTCGTGGGCTTCGCGCGGCTGGACGGACGCCCGGTGGGCATTGTGGCGAACCAGCCGGCGATGCTGGCCGGCACGCTGGACATCAGCTCCTCGGTCAAAGCCGCGCGGTTCGTGCGCTTCTGCGACGCCTTCAACATTCCCCTCCTCACCTTTGTGGACGTCCCTGGATTCCTGCCGGGCACGCAGCAGGAGTTCGGCGGAATCATCCGGCACGGGGCCAAGCTGCTCTACGCGTTCGCCGAGGCTACGGTGCCCAAGCTGACTGTTATTACACGCAAAGCCTACGGCGGGGCTTACTGCGTGATGGGCTCCAAGCACATTCGCACTGACATCAACTACGCCTACCCGACGGCGGAAATCGCCGTCATGGGGCCGGAAGGTGCGGTGAACATCGTCTACCGTCGCGACCTCCAGGCAGCTCAGGACGCGGACGCCATGCGGGTCGAGAAGACCCGGGATTTCCGCGAGCGCTTTGCCAATCCTTACATCGCCGCTGAGCGCGGCTACATTGATGCCGTCATCGAGCCACGCTTCACCCGCCCGAAGTTGATCGCAGGCCTGAGGATGCTCGAGAACAAACGCGATACCATGCCGCGCAAGAAGCACGGCAACATTCCTTTGTAGCATTCGGCCTCTTTAGCATTCCGGCCTCCGTACTATTCCGGAGGCCGAAGGTACCAAAGGTCACCGGCCGCTTCATCGCTGACATAGGGCCGACATAGGGCGCCGTGGGCGGCCAGGGAGAAGCAACGCAAAGATGATCTGTTCGCTGCCCGCTTGCGCCCACACTCTCCTTTCGCCCTGTGCGCTACAATTAGACCAATCGGATGACGCGCACTCTGGTCCTGCACTTTCACGAGCTGTGGCTGAAGGGAGGGAACCGCAACTTCTTCCTGGGCAAGCTGCTGGCCGCGGTCCGGCAGAGCCTGGACCCGCTTCCGCATCACGCGCGCATCGCCCACAGCCGCATCCTGGTTGACCTTCTGGAAGATGCACCGGTGGAAATTGCGGTCGCGCGGCTCGGGCGCGTGTTTGGCCTGGTCTATTTCGCGGTGGCCCGGCGCGTGGAAGCCGACCCGGAACCCATCTGCGCCGCGGCCTGGGAAGAAGTTGGCGGGCGTGGGTTTGAAAGCTTTGCCGTACGCGTCAAGCGCGCCGACAAGTCCTTCCCCCTTGGCACCTCAGAGATGGAGCGTCTGGCGGGGCAGTACCTGCTGGATCGCCTGCGGGCCGCCAGCCATCCCGGCGCTCGCGTCAACCTGAGCCGCCCAGGGCTCACCTGCTTTGTGGAGATCACCACTGCCTCCGCACTCGTCTACAGCGAGAAGCTGCCCGGCCCAGGAGGCATGCCGGCCAACACCGCCGGCCGCTTGGTGTGCCTGCTTTCGGGTGGTTACGACTCCGCGGTCGCCGCCTACAAAATGATGAAGCGGGGCGTGCACGTGGTGTTTACCCACTTCCACGCGCTCCCGTCGCGGCCGGGTGAATCCTCCGCACCTGTCGTGCAGGAACTCGTGCGGCTTCTAGCCCCCTACCAGTTCACGGCGCGCCTCTACCTGGTGCCCTTCGAGCCCATCCAGCGGCAGATCGTGACCGCCGCGCCGGAACCCTATCGCATTCTGCTCTACCGCCGCATGATGCTCCGGATTGCCGAGCGGGTAGCCCGCCGCGAGCACGCTCTGGGCCTGATCACCGGCGACAGCGTCGCCCAGGTGGCCTCACAAACTCTGCACAACTTGCATGCCGTTGACCGGGCGGCTACGCTGCCCGTCTACCGCCCGCTGGTGGGCGACGACAAGCTGGAAATCTTGCAAGTGGCCGAGCGCCTGGGCAGCTATGCCATCTCCTCTGAGCCCTTCCAGGACTGCTGCCCGCTGTTTCTGCCGCGCGCTCCGGCCTTGCACGCCCGCCCGGAAGAACTGGATCGCGCCGAAGCCGCGCTGGATGTGCCCGCGCTGGTGGAGCAGGGGGCCAACACCGCGCGGCTCGAGAAATACGAATTTCGCAGCGGCGAAGTACGCGCCCTCCAGACAGTTCCTCTCAGTGGCTGACTGCGACGTCCCTGGTTTGCGGCGCAGCAGGGATTGGAAGCGGGAGGTGGAGCGCAGAGGCGAGATCAGTTTTGTT
>JAKZXP010000169.1:0-5930 GCA_047514915.1 Terriglobia bacterium | reverse complement strand
GACATGGGGTATATGAGAAAAGAGGAACTCCTGCCGCAGCTGCGGGAAGCGGTGTGGAATGCCCGGCCCGGGGAAATCCTGCCGCGGCCGTTCAAGACCAAACTCGGCTATCACGTGGTCAAGGTGGTGGACCACACAACCCGTTCCCTCGCGGAACTGGAAAAACACCTAGTGGGGGAAATCGCGCACAGCAAGCGGGATTCGAGCAAACGGGCCTTTGCGGCTGCGCTGCGGGCGCGCTACAGGTTTCGTTGGCACGAGGCCGTGGCGCAGGGGCTAGTCGCAGGTGAGAGCAGTGCATCCCAGACGCCGGAGCGCCTTATTGCGGAGTGGTCTGGGGGCGGTATGACGGTCGAGGACTACATCCAGCGGATCCAGCGCTACAGCGTCCGGCGGACCCTCGAAGATACGGCCGTGGCGCGCCAGAGGGGCGAGGAGGTAGTGTTCGACGACCTTCTGGTGGCCGAAGCCCGCGGGCAAAACTACGACAAAATTCCGACCATCGTGCACGCTCTAGAGGGCAAGAAAACCGCACTGCTGGCCGAGAAGCTGTTCGAGATCGAGGTGGGGAGCCGGGCGACGGTCAGCCGGGATTCCCTGAGGAGATTCTACCAGAAGCACCGGCAGAACTACAGGCACCATCCCGAAATCTACATCCAGGAAATCCTAGTGGACGATCAGGCTCTGGCGGATTCGCTGCGGCATCTCCTCTTGGGTGGGGCCGATATGGATTCTCTTGCCCGCCATTACACTCAGCGGCAATGGGCGCGTGCCAAAGGGGGCCATTTCGGCCCCCTGACAGGTAGCTCGCTGGGATACCGGCCGATCTTGTCCAAGGCTCTCAGGGCCGAGATCGGGGTGCTCCAGGGACCGCTGCGGGCCAGCGGCGGGTACTCTCTGTTCCGGGTGACGAAGCGGGAAGAAGTCGGAGAGAGCCGTTTCGAAGAGGCCGAGGAACGGGTGCGCCAGGACCTGCGGGAACGCAGCATGGATCGTTTTATCCAGGCGCTCAGACAGCGCTATACGGCTCGCATACACATAGATCAGGAGGTCCTGGCGACACTGGAGGGCATGGATGAATGAAGAGACCAAGAGGAACTGGTTGGCCTCCACGGGAAGCCGGCCGGGATCTCAACTCGGCGAAAGGAACCCGGTATGAAAAAAGCACAGATACGCAAACACAATGGTACCCCGACCTTGTTCATGGACGATCGGCCCACCTTCTGCTCCTACTTGTGGGAACGCGGACCGAGCGCGGAGGGCTACGAGCAAGAAGCCACGGCCAGAGCCTATGCCCGGGCCGGGATCCACTTTCACGCCTTTGATGTGGGCACCGTCGGAGTTGCACCGGAGTGGTGCGGGCCGCGGCAGGGCAATGATAGCCACTACGACTTTTCTACCCTGAAAGCTCGCTTCGAGCGCGTGCTTGAAGCCGATCCGCAGGCCCATTTCCATCTGCGCATCCACCTGAGGATGCAGGAGTGGTGGCTGAAACTTTACCCGGAAGAGCGCGAAATTCCCTCGGTGGGAGAAGGGCAGTTGCCAGTGACCCAGTCTTTTGCCTCCCAGGTCTGGTGCCGGCAGGCCAAGGACTTTCTGCGAGCTTATGTGGAGGCCTTCAGGGAGGCGGGTCTGGAGGATCGCGTCTTTGCCTACCAAGTGGGTGCGGGCAATACCAGTGAATGGGTGAAAGGCGACCTATCCATGGACTCGGTTTGCGGCGATTACAGCGCCCCTATGCGTCGGCATTTCCAAGCCTGGCTGCGCCGCGAGTACGGCGAAGACACCGCAGCTTTGCGGCAGGCCTGGGCCGACCCTACAGTCGATTTCGATACGGCCGTGGTGCCCGCTGCCGAAGCTCAGCTGCGGACCTTGCACTTCACTTTCCGGGATCCGCGCCGCGAACAGCAGGTGATCGACTACTACCGCTGTCTGGCCGAGTTGTGCGGCGACTTGGTGGTGGACTTCTGTCGGACGGTCAAGCAAGCCACCGGAGGCCGGACCATAGCGGGGGCGTTTTTCGGCTACCTGATGGAGCTGGCCTGGAACAAGAGTTTCTTCAGCGCGGGCACCGAGAGCGAGTACTCCACCTACCAGCGCAGCGGCCATCTAGGCCTGCGCCGACTGTTACGCTCGGAGTGGGTCGATTTTGTGGTCAGCCCGTACAGCTACGGCTTTCGCGCCGTGGGAGGGGAGGGTGTGGGCATGCCGCCCATCGACTCGCTGCGCCACCACGGCAAGCTCTACATCTTCGAAGAAGATACCCGCACTCACCTAGCGGAGGAAACCCACGAATACGGTCGCTCCTATTCGCTCGCGGACGCCACGGCCGTTCTGCAGCGCAACTTCGCCCAGATAGCGACCCGCGGACAGGCGGTGTGGTGGCACAGTCAGGTCGATCCCACCCGCGATCCGGCCCTACAGCCGTTGCTGGCGCGCTTTCAGGAGCTGGGCGAGTTTGCCCTGCAACTGGATCGCAGTCCCAGCGCCGAGATCGCCGTCGTTGTGGATGACGAGAGCTTCTTGTACGAATCCGTGCGCAACGACCTGGACTTGCCGCTGATCTTCCAGCAGCGGCTGTGGGGGCTGCCGCGTCTGGGGGCACCCTTTGATACCTATCTGCTCGAAGATCTGTGCGAGGGTGCCCTGCCGGCGTACAAACTCTATATCTTTCTCAACGCTTTCAGGCTGGACCGGGCGCGGCGCGAGGCCCTGGCGCGCGTGCTGCGGTGCAACGGCCAGGTGGCCGTGTGGCTCTACGCACCGGGCTACATCGAAGACGAGCCATCTCTAGACCACATGCTGGATCTGACGGGCCTTTGCTTTGGCAAGGGCGAGCACCCCTGGGGGCCGCTGATGCACATCATCGACTTCGATCACCCGATCACGCAGGACCTGTCCCAGGATCTGTTCTGGGGCACCAACAGCATTCTGGGGCCGGTTTTCCATCTCGAAGATCCCGATGCCAGGATACTGGGCCAGGTGGTCTACTCGGAGGGACGCTGCCGGCCGGGGCTGGGGGTCAAGGTCTTCCCGGAGTGGAGTTCTATCTACGTTGCCGCGCCCAATATCCCAGCGCCGGTCCTGCGCGGCCTAGCTCGTTTTGCCGGGGTCCATCTCTACAGCGAAGCAGGCGATGTCCTCTACGCCACCCCCGAACTGCTGAGCGTGCACACCGTGGCAGGGGGACGGCGGAGCTTTCCCCTGCCCCGGAAGGTGGAAAGGGTCTACGATCTATTCAACCAGATCGAGCTGGGGCGCGATGTGGAACGCATCGACACCGTGCTGCCACCCCGATCGACCACGCTTTACTACACGGGGGCTGCCGAGATCTTAGCCGGCCTAACCACTGCAGCCTGAATGCGCCCGGAGTGCCGACGGATCAGGTAGAGCGGGCATCAAACCGCTCGTATCTCAGAGGAGGGGCTTTTGCATGGACGGTCCGCTCAACCGTTTCGCCAAGGAGCTGGCTCTCCTGCTTGGTGTCGTTCTGGCCCTGTGTTCGGCCTGTGCCGAGCTAGGGGAAGAATCGCCGGCACCGGCTGCGGTAGCCTCCGTTCATTCCGAACGGATAGAGTACCGCAGCAAGACGGATCAGTGGCGTCAGGTCCTGCAGCGGAATCCCTCTGATCGGGAGGCCCACATCCGACTGGCCGGTGCGCTACTCAAAGAAGGCGCGGGTGAGGCTGCGATTGCGGCCTGCAGGGCCGGCCTAGCCGTGGATTCCACCATAGTTCCCCTCTACGGCATCCTCGCCGCTGTGTACGCGCGTGAGGGCCGCTATATGCAGGCCATCGACAACCTGGAAAAAGCCGTGAAACTGCAGCCGGACTACGCGGTTGGATACGCCAACCTCGGAGGGATGTACACCAAGCTGGGTCGTTACGAACAGGCCGAACAAAGCCTCGAACGCGCCCGGAACCTCGCTCCGGAGCGGCCTTCGATCCACCGGCGACTGGGTGAACTCTATTTGAACACGGATCGGCCCCGGGCCGCCGCACGCCAATTCGAGCAGGCGGCCCGGTTAAATCCAGATGAAGGGGTTGTATTTTACCTGACGGGGAAGGCGCACGAAGCCCTCGGCCACAACGAAGAGGCCTGGCAGGCCTATAGAAAAGCAGCGCGACTGGACATTTCGCTTGAAGAGGCGCTTTTCCGGGTGGCTGCGTTGGGACGGCGGTTGGGGTACAAAGCCGAGGCCGAGGCCGCTCTGCAAGCATTTCACCGTCTGCGGCAAATCGGCGAGCAGGACAGAGCCTTGGCCATCCAGAAGCACAAACTCAGAACGGCCGTGCTCAATACCCCGGAAAATCCTTCCTACCACTACGACTTGGGAGTGTTTTTCGCCCGCCTAGGCTACCATGACGAGGCGGTCAATAAATTCGATCGGGTGCTCCAGATGAGGCCGAAGGATTTCACCACCATGACGCGCAAAGGCAATGTCCTTGCTGCCCTGGGAAAAACCACAGCAGCGTTGGAATTCTATGGCCAGGCCCTGCGCCTGGCACCGGATTTCCCACCCGCTCATATCAGCGCGGCCCACGCGTACATGCAAATGAACCGGCCCGGGACGGCCGTCGAACACTATGCGAAAGCCGTCGAGCTGGTACCCGAGGCACCGATGATCTGGTACCAACTCGCTAGGTGCCAGGTGACCTTAAAACAGTTGCAGGCGGCTGAAACTTCACTGGAGACAGGGCTGCAAAAGGCGACTTCCAACCAGGACTTACGTCTGAAGCTGGAGGCCCTGCTCGCAAAGATGCGCAAAAGAGAAGGACTCTAAACCGAGGGGGCTATCATGAAAAAGCGCAAAATTGGCGTCGGTGTGATCGGCATGGGCTGGATGGGCGTGGTCCACAGCCGCGCCTACAGGATGCTTCCAGACCGCTTTCCGGACTGCCCGGTCGAGCCGGAGTTACTCGTCTGTGCTGATGCCGTGGAAGAGCGGGCACATCGAGCCCAACAACAATGCGGATTTGCTCGCTGCACTACGGACTGGCGAGAAATACTGGAGGATGGAGATATAGAGGTGGTTAATATCGCCACGCCCAACTACCTGCACCTGGAGATAGCCACGGCCGCAGCCGCGGCGGGCAAGCACATCCTCTGCGAGAAGCCGGTCGGCCGCAGCCCTCAGGAGACTGCGGCGATCGAGCGGGTGGCACGGGACGAGGGGGTGCTCACCTTTGTGGGATTCAACTATCGCTGGGCTCCGGCTGTACAGCGAATCCGGGCCTTGATCCGCGAAGGGAAGCTGGGCGAGTTGACGCACTACAGGGGGCGGTTGTTCGTCGGATACGCCAGCAACCCGCACAGTGTGCTCTCGTGGCGTCTGCAGGCCGAACTAGCGGGCCTGGGCGCGCTGGGCGATCTCATGTCGCATGCGCTGGACACGGCCGGGATGTTGGCAGGACCTATCAGCCGGGTCGTGGGGCAGCGGCAGACCTTTATCAAGGAGCGCCCTCTGAGTACACCCGGTCAGGGGGACCACTACTCCTTGAAAAGCGGCGGTCCGCTTGGCGCGGTTACCAACGAGGACTACGTTGGTGCCCTGGTACAGTTCGAAAACGGGGTGTACGGCAACCTGGAGGTCTGCCGTGTCATCCAGGGGCCCCGGTCGGAAATCGGCTTTGATGTGCACGGAACCAAGGGGGCGGTGCGCTGGGACTTCGAGCGCATGAATGAATTCGAACTCTACCTCGTCGTCGACGGGGATGATCGCGGGTACCGGCGGGTAGTGGCTGGCCCCGAGCATCCCTTTCACGCCAATTTTTCGCCCGGTGCGGGCATCGGCTTGGGCTACGACGACCTGAAGGTCATCGAAGCGCATCAGTTTTTGCAGTCGGTTGCCCGACAAGAACAGAGCGAGCCTGGGTTCGCCGAAGCCTTGGCCGTAGCCCAGGTCCAGGCCGCGATTCTGCGCTCTTGGG
>JAKZXP010000168.1:0-7530 GCA_047514915.1 Terriglobia bacterium | reverse complement strand
GGCCAGTTCCTTCCAGTGCTTGTTCTGCAACAGCGACAGGTGGTCGTGGACGATCTGCCATGCCAAACGGCCTTCCAGGCGCAGGCCCCGCAACTGGATCAGCAGGCACTCGCGCAGGTCGCGGGCCGCCACGCCGGCCGGGTCGCACTCCTGCACCAGCTGCAAAGCCTCCGTCACCTCATCCAATGAGTGTCCCCCGCTTTGGGTGATCTCCTCCAGAGTTGCAGTGAGGAAGCCGTCTTCGTTCAGGTTCCCAATAACAGACTCGGCGGTCGCCGCGATGGCCTCTGGAGCTGCCGAGAGGCTGACCTGCCACCTCAGGTGGTCAGTCAGCGTGGTGGGCGAGGCCAGGAAGTTCTCGAAGGAAGGCTTCTCGATGACTTCGGCGGCAGGGCTCTTGTAGCCCGGGTCGAGGTAGTCTTGGAAGAAGGAGCCGAAGTCAATCTCGTCGAACGGGTCGTGGCCGTTGGTCTCCAGGACCTCCCGCTCACCTAACTCCAGGCGGCGTTCCTCGGCTGCCGCCAACTCTTCCACCGAAGAAGGACTTTCCTGCTCCGAATCGCCCAGTTCCGCTTCGCTCAGTTCCTCCAGAACGGGGTTCTCCACCATCTCCTGGGTGATCAGATCCCTCAGTTCCAGCTTGTTCAAAGCCAGAACGCTGACCATCTGGACCAGGCCAGGGGTCAGAATCTGCTTTTGGGTGACTTTCAGGCTGAGTCTGGGCTGGAACAGCGACATGGGGGCCCCTTAGATGCGGCGCGCTGGAGTCGCTTCAGAGTTCGCTGCTGCGGGTCGCTTGCCATCGCCGGGCAGCGGGGCTGCTTCCTGCTCGGCCTCCAGCGACGAAGCGGAACGGCCCGCAAAGGAAAAACCTTCCCCCAGATAGACCCGTTTCACCTCCGGATCATTGCTCAGCGCCTCAGGGGTGCCATTGCGGAAGATGCGCCCGTTGTTGATGATGTAGGCACGATCGGTCACCGTGAGCGTTTCCCGCACATTGTGGTCGGTGACAAGGATGCCAATGCCGGATCGCTTCAAGTCGCCAATGATCCTCTGGATCTCAAGCACCGCCAGCGGGTCGATGCCGGAAAAGGGCTCGTCGAGCAGGATGAACCTGGGTGAAATGACCAGCGCCCGCGCAATCTCCACCCGTCGCCGCTCGCCACCGGAGAGCGCATCGCCCCGATTCTTGCGCACCGTCTGTAGGCCAAACTGGTCCAGCAGGCTCTCCAGCCGCTCGCGCCGCTCGTGCCAGGAAATCGGCAGCGTTTCCAGAATGGCCAGAATGTTCTCCTGAAGCGTGAGCTTGCGGAAGATAGATGGTTCCTGAGGCAGGTAACTGATGCCATGGCGGGCGCGCTGGTACATGGGGAAGCGGGTGATCTCCTGCCCCCTCAGCAGAACCCGCCCGCTGTCGGGACTGGCTAGTCCGACGATGATGTAAAACGTTGTTGTCTTTCCGGCGCCGTTCGGGCCCAGCAGCCCAACTACTTCCCCCGGATCGACCTGGAGGGAAACGTCATCTACAACGCAACGCCCGCCGTACGACTTCTTCAGCTCTTCCGCACAGAGCGCGCTCATGGCCGTTGCGGGGGAGGTTTCTGCTGGCGGGTGCGCACGCGGTGTTCCGTTACTGTGCGCGTCTCGCCGTCCCCATCAACAAAAATCCTATCATCGCGAATATAGTAAGTCAATTCAGCGCCTCGCGTGTAACCTCTTTGTGGATCGTAGACATACGGCTGGCCGCCGCGCAAGATCACCTTCTCTTCAGAGGCAAAATATTCGGCCATATCAGCGGCCCCTCTTCTCTGCTGGCCCGCAGAGAAGTCCACGATCTCCACCCCGCCCCGCGCCACGGCGCGTTGCAAGCACGAGTGTCCGGCCTGCTCCTGGTTCGCCGGCAGCAAGTGAGCTTCCAGTGTGGCCGCCTTCACGACGCTATCCCCTTGCCGAAGAAGCACCCCGCCCTGGTAATGCGCTCGCCGGTCCTGATCCGTGTACACCAGCCGCTGGGCGCTGATCCGGATGGGGCTCCGGGCCTGCTGCTCGGATTTGGCCCCGGCTTCTGGAAACAGCGTGACCACCTCGTCTTGGGCGGTCAGTCGCCGGGGTTCGCGTTCCAGCACCAGGGTGCGGGCCTCGATCACTTCCCCTTTCTGCCAGAGGCGAACGCGCCCCTGGCCCGGCCCTCCCTCGTACCGGATGACTCCGCGGTTGGGCTGGGAGACCATCCGTTCGGCAATCACATGCACGGGGTCGCTGCCGGAAAGTGGGCCGGCACCCGCAGAGCCGGAATTCTGTTGCGGCAGGTAGGTGGAACGTACCTGCTGCTTGGCGGTGCCCTGTTTGCTGTCCTCGTCCAGGGTGATTTGCCGGGCTGAGGTGCGGCTCTGTCGGTCCCACACCTCGGGATTGCGGCCTGGGCGTCCGGTGAGCGTGACCACTCGCTCGGCAGCTCGGTAGACGGCCCGTTCAGCGGTGGCCTGCCGTTCGCCATCTGTGTAATGAAAGTTGCCGGTCTGCTCCAGTACCTCCAGTTGCTGCGAAGCTTGTGAGAAGTGGGCCACCAGCAGGTCGCTCGTAGTGATCCGTGGGGTGGGCGTCGGGAGACGCGGACTGCCGCCAGCAGCTTGGTTCCGCGGGGCTGGGACAGGGGCTTCCGATTCCAGCCGCACCCCCTGCTCGGCGCGCAGCACACGCAGCTGGCTCTGCTCCCCAAACTGCATCCAGAGCCGGTCGGCGGTCAGAACACGCCGGGTCGGCCGGCCGCGGTGAGCCGGGACGGGCCCCTTGGGCGGCAATAATTCCAGCCGGCCTGGGGCCAGCGTGCGGGCCACGTCCAGTTCTTGACGGCCCGGCTTCAAGATCATTTCCACCTCTTCGCTGGTGAGCACGCGGACGGGAGCCTCCGCTGCGGTGGGCGTAAATACGATTCTTACCCCGCCTTTCCAGTCCACCTGCGAAAGTGTGTTCTGCGGACCGCCGAAGAACAGCTCCAGGCGAGCCGCCTGGAACTCGGCGCGGCTACGGGGAGTCACCACCTCCAGCCGGACCGCTTCGTTGGCGTGGACCTGATCCAAGAGATGCTGTTCGTTGAAAAGCAGGTCCAGGCGCTTGGCCGTTAAGCGGGATTGCCGCCCCCCGCCCGGGGTGGCGCCAGGCACCGATTCGTTGATCTGCACCTGGCCGGCGACCTCGACCGCCTGCAAGCGATTCTGCTCATCGAGCCTCAGCAGCGCCTCCTCACCCAGCAGCTCCCGACTGCCGCCTCCAGCCAGTGTCTGGCGTATTCGTAGCTTCCGCAGCAGCACCTGGCTCTGGCGCTGAAGGTGAACCAACTCCTTCGCCAGGATTTCGATTTTGGATGGCTGGTCTTCGGGGGGCTGAGGCGTGCCCGGCTTCTGCACCAAAATCTGCACGGCGGAGGTCAGCCGCAGCGTGCGTTGGTTGGAGTCATACACGGCTCCCTTGGCCTGGCCCGTCCCGCGAAGAAAGCGAAACCGGACTAGGCGCTCTGTGGAAGCAACTCCGGTCTTCTCGTTAAACGTCAGCCCCGAAGTCCAGACGTGAATGCGGGCCCCCGCCTCGCCGGCTACCGACCGTGCGGGAGATTTCCCCGACCTGCCGGTGGCTGCGAGAAACTCCCCTGGCAGGCTGGCTAACTCGATCTCCACTTCCCCCTCGCTGTACACCAGCCCTGTTTTGGCATCGTACTCACAAAGTTTGCTGAAGATTCGGTCGCGGCGATCTCCCTGAGCGCCGAAGGTGATAATTTCCACATCCTCCAGCAGGCTCTTGCCCGTGTCCCGTTGCTCGCGGGCGCGTAATGCCTTAACGGTGAACACGGTGCGGCCTCCCTCCGATTTGGAGAGACGAAAGCCGGCGCTCTGAGTAACGTTGGGAGGGAGGCGCGGCAGAGGGAGGGGTTGGCCGGCCGAGCTGCCACGGGTGCGGTGCAGGTACACGCCGCCAGTAACCAGGGCCGTCCCCACCAGCAGACTCAGCACAACCGCCCGGATCTGCTGAATCGTGAGCTTACCAACCATTGCGAACAGTGTAGCATGGCCCTGCCGGACGAGCAGGATGGAGGTCCGTAATGCAGGAATTGGTACTCCGGACTCCATAAGTCGCATGAAACCATGAGCCTCACCGCCCTGCTTCTCGTGCTGCTTTCTGCTGTCAACCATGCTTCCTGGAACCTGGTGGTGAAGCGCAGCAGGGACAAGTATGCCTTCATCTGGTGGATGCTGGCGGGCGGGTTCCTGGTGACGCTGCCAGCGCTGTTCTTGCTGCCCGTACGGTTTACTCCTGCTTCGGTGGCCTTGCTGGCCACTAGCTGCGTGGCGGAAGGGCTTTACCTGCTGATGCTTTCGGCTTGCTACCAGCGTTTGGATTACACGGTGGTCTACCCGGTGGCCCGCGGCTCAGCCCCGGTCTTCATCGCCCTGGGGGCCGGCGTTCTGTTGGGGGAGAGAGTTTCCTGGACGGGCCTGGCGGGGATTCTGCTGGTCTCGCTGGGCGTTCTTTTCCTGCAAGGGCCACACCTGCTGCGCGCGCATGTAAAACGGCTGGGTCTACCGCTAGCCTGCGGCGCCTGCATCGCGGCGTTTTCCCTAGCCGACAAAGCCGCCTTGCGGTATTTCTCGCCGCTGGCGCTGGTTTGCCTGATTGGCGGCGGCACGGCGCTGGTGCTGATGCCTTACGTTGTCTGGGTCCGATGGTGGCCCTGTTGAGCCCCGCTGGCTACGCCGTGGTGCTCTCGGCGATGCGGCTGGCTCCGGTCAGTTACGTGGGAGCCGCGCGCGAATCCAGCGTCATCTTCGCCGCGCTTCTGGGCTGGTTGGTCCTGCGCGAGGGATTTGGACTGCGCCGCCTGCTCGCCGCCGCTGTTATTTTCCTGGGAATCCTCTGCCTGGTCCTGGCCCGCTAGGGCTGAGCCTGAGGACGGCTCCCCTCCAGCTTGCGGTTGACCTCCGTCAGGGTTGCGCATAGGATTTCCTCCGTCCTGCAGACTCGGACCGTCCTGCGGACTCGGACCGTCCTGTGGACTCGGAAAGGAGACTGGGTGATGAGATCGATGCTTCAAGTGCTGGCGTCTTTGGTCGTACTGGGCTGTTCTGCACTGGCAGTGCAAGCAGGTGTGGCGCTTCAGATGAAAGAGAGTAAGCCGGGCAGTGAGACGCCGGGGCAGCAGACCAACATGTACATAGACGCGGGCAAGTTACGCATCGACATCCGAGAACACGGGGGCAAGAAGACCGCCATGATCTTCGACCAGGCCAAGCAGGTGATGTGGATAATTGACCATAGCCGTGGCAGCTACATGGAGATGACTGCCGCCGACCTACAGCGGATGAAGCAACAACTAGATTCTGCCATGAAGCAAATGGAAGCGCAGATGGCCCAGATGCCGCCCGAGCAGCGCCAGATGATCGAGAAGATGATGAAGCAGAGAATGGGCATGGCCAAGCCCCCGAGCATTACCGTGCAGGTCAAGAGCCGGGGAGAAAAGGTGGGGTCTTACGTCTGCACCCTCTACGAGGTGCTGAGCGATGGCCAGCGCATCAACGAGGTTTGGGTTGCCCCGAGCGGGCCGGGGCTCCTCAAGGAGGCGGAGCTCCAGACCTTCCAAGCCATGGCTGAATTCTTCGAACCAATACGCCAGGGTGCCCGCCAGAGCGGCTGGGGGTTGTCGGGAATGGAGCAAATGGAAGGGTTCCCGGTGCGCTGGCTGGAGTACGAGGGGGAGCGGGTCGTTTCCGAGTGGGAAACCACCAAGGTGGAGCGGAGGGCCCTGGAGTCGAGCTTATTCACTGTGCCGCCGGGCCTGAAGAAACAGAAAATGCCGACGGGGAGGCCGAGATAAAACTGCGTTCCGGGTGAATGCCCACGAGCCTCGATGGTTGGCCTGGAGCACTCGACAGGCACTCCACACCCCAGCAGATAACCTCACCAGATGGCCTCACCAATAATGGGCACATTTACTACCTCGCCCGCTGCCGCATCCCTGCCGGTCCGTGTTCAGTCCTGGCGATAGCCCCAGTTGTGGCCAGTTGTGGTATGTTTGGCTTAAGAGTACTTTGGGAAAGGAGAGCAAGATGGCCAACCCGGCAAGAAAAAAGCCAAGCAGCTCGCGTCGGGGGCGGCCCGCCCGGCCCCTGTTTCCTGACCTAGCTCAGGTCTTGCCTTCGCGATGTCGCCAGTCTCTGGCCTGGAAGCACTTCCGCAATGCGCAGGTTGAGTTCCTCAGCGGTGTGCAGGCGCTGGGACATGACTGCCTGGAGTGGATGAAGCTCTCGGAGCGGACGGGCCGGGAACTGAGCAAAGGTTAGGGCTGGGAGGTCGGATGCGAGTGCGCGTCCTGTTCTTCGGGCAAATCAAGGACATCACGGGAAAATCTGAAGAAGAAGTTCAAGTGCTAGAAGGCAGCGACCTGCAGGGCCTGTTTGAAAGTTACGCTGGACGATTTCCGCGTCTGGGAGCCATGCGCCATGCGGTGGTGCTGGCCCGCAACCACGAATTCGGCGACTCTTCAGCGATGCTGGCCGACGGCGACGAGGTCGCCTTCCTTCCTCCCGTTTCCGGCGGCAGCCAGCCGGCAAAGCCCGAGTCAGAACCAACTGCAGAGCCAGGTGCGGAGCCAACTGTAGAATTGGTAGCGATTGTCCGTGAGCCGATTGATACCCGCGCCCTGGTGACTCGCCTGCAGCGGGCCGAAGACGGAGCGGTGGTACTTTTTGAAGGCGTGGTCCGGAACCACTCCGGGGGCAAGGCTACCCTCCACCTGGAATACGAGGCGTACGAGCCGATGGCGCTGGAGCAGATGCGTGCGCTGGCCCGCGAGGCCCGCCAGCGCTGGCCGATTGACTGCATCGGCATCCTGCATCGTCTGGGTCGCCTGGAAATCGGCGAAACCAGCGTGGCAATCGTGGTGACCTCGTCCCACCGCCATCCGGCCTTTGAAGCCTGCCGCTACACCATCGACCGACTGAAGAAAACGGTGCCCATCTGGAAGAAGGAGTACTTCGCCGACGGCGCCGTCTGGGTGCAGGGGGAGTGGGATCAGACGCTGGCAGCTCAGGTCCCGGGTCCGATGTCCGAAGTCCAAGGTCGGAAGACCAAGGTCGAAGATTCGAGCTCTGCGGTCGAACGTGCGCAGTCCGGGTGAATCTGGGGCTGGGCGAAACCTGTTGATCTGGAGCCGCGTCTTCCTGGTGAACATGCACATTGGCTGGCGCACGCTGTGGTTGGTGTCCGCATTCTGCGTGCTGCCGACTGCCTACTGCCAGCCGCCCGCTGCGTCCCAAACCGCCTCCGTCAAAGTTACCGTCCGGTTGGTCAACATCCTGGCCACGGTGCGCGACCGAAGCGGGCGGCTGGCCTCGGACTTGAGGAAGGAGGACTTTGAAGTTTACGAGGAGGGCAAGTTGCAGCAGGTTCGGGTGTTCAGCCGCGAAGCGGACCTGCCGCTTTCCATCGCGCTGCTGCTGGACGCCAGCCTGTCCACGGCCAAGGACCTGAAGTTCGAAA
>JAKZXP010000167.1:0-2602 GCA_047514915.1 Terriglobia bacterium | reverse complement strand
GCTGCGAATCGCCCCAGTTTCGTCGTCGTGAACGTCAAACACTGTATAGAGCTTGGTGATCTGCAGCAGGTCGTGCACCTTCTTGGTGAGGCTCAGCAGTTTGAGCTGTCCGCCCTGGTTGGTGACCGTGGTAAAACCGCTGACCAGCTCACCAATCCCAGAGCTGTCAATGTAGGTGACGTCACCCAGGTTCAACAGGATTTTCTTTTCCCCGCGGTTGAGCAGATCGCGAACTGTCTCGCGCAGAGTGGACGAACCCTCGCCCAACGTAATCCGACCGCTGATGTCCACCACCGTGACCCCGTTGACCTGCCGTGTATTGGCTTTGATCGACACCGCTAATCCTCCTTGCCGTTGCTTGGCGATGGGTACTTCACCATTCGTATCTCGGCTCCCGCCGGCGACAGACGCCGCACAGAAACTTCATCCATGAGTGTCCGTATCAGAAAAACTCCGCGACCAGATTGCTTGAGCAGGTTCTCCTCTGTCAGCGGGTCGGGGACCAGTGAAAGGTCAAAGCCCGGTCCCTGGTCCGTCACCGTGACCACCAGCTTGCGGGCTTCGAGTTCCATGCACAGGCAGGCTTTCTTCTGCGGGTCGTACTGATTTCCATGGTGCACAGCGTTGACCATGGATTCCCGCACAGCCATACCAATCCGAAACTGGTCGTCCTCGTGAAAGCCGGCAGAGCGGGCAAACTCCTTGGCCAATTCCTCGGCCTGCTCCACACTCTCCAGCTTGCTCTCCAGTGTTACCTCTACGCGGTTCGTTGAAGGCATCTGTCTGGTCTGTTAATGATATGACTCCCGAGCAGAGGTCCACCGCGAAAACGAGTGCCTAAAATGACACAGCGCAACAGGCTTGTCAACGTGTCGTGTGGCCAGGTAGTGCGCTAAAAGTTAGCGCATTGCCTGTGGCCATGTGTCCTGTCCCTACAACGGGAGCACGCTAGGATTTTAGCAGACCGAGAAAGTTCGCAGGTTGCGCGTCAAAGCCCGGGAAGACGGCGCTCAGGTTCTGGTTGCCGAGGTGGCTGGCGATCAGTTCGGCAAACACGTCGCGGAAGTCGGTGCTTAGAGCCAGGTCGCGGCCCTCGTAGAGTTGTTCGCGAGCCAGCCCCGGCCATTTGCCGTGCACCCTGCCGCCGCGCACTATCCCTCCCATCACAAACATCGCGTTGGCGTGGCCATGGTCGGTGCCGCGGTTGCCGTTTTCCGCCACCGTGCGCCCAAACTCCGACATGGTCAGAATCACCACCTCTTCCATGCGGTCGCCCAGGTCGGCGTACAGGGCGGCGATTCCACGGCCGAAATCGGCCAGGCGGTTCGGGAGTTGACCGTTCAGAGAGCCCTGCCTGACGTGGGTGGCCTAGCCGCCCAGGTCAGCGAAAGCCACCTCCAGCCCTATGCCGGCCTTTATGAGCTGGGCAATCTGCCGAAGGCTTTGCCCAAAACGGCTGCGAGGATACTCGATGCCAGGGGCGGGCCGGTATTGCTCAGGGTTGGCACGCCGCAGGAACTCGATCGCGCCGAGCATCTCTTGCCCGGTACCGTAGAGGAAGTCAGAGCCATCCCCACCGTACAGAGTCCGGAATCGCTCCTCCCCGGCGAGCACGCGAAATTCCCGGATGCTGCTCATGGCCAGCGCCGGAGCGCGGCCCCGCAGGGTACGCGGCAGCGACGACCCCAGAGCCACGGCGCGGAACGGTGTCGCGTCGGCCTGCGACTGCGACGACAGGTGTCGATTCAGCCAGCCGTCGGTGGTGGACTTCACTCCGGGTATGGCTGTCTCCATGAAATCCTGGGCGTCGAAATGAGACCAGGTGTTGTGAGGTGATCCTGCCGCATTAACGATGGCCAGGTGTCCCTGCTGGTACAGGCGATAGAAGGGAGCCAGCGCCGGGTGCAGGGCGAAGAAGCCGTCCAAATCCATGGAGGCTTCGGCGTTCCCTGACTGTGAGGAACCCCGCCGGGGTGGGGGTATGGCGATTGAGGGTCGCAGGTTGTAATAGGTGCGCTCGGCGAAGGGCACCACCATGTTCAACCCGTCGGCTGCCCCGCGCTGGAAGATCGAAATCAGGATCTTATTTTTCCGCCGGCTGCGGTTGGTCGCCGATGCCCGCGCCAGAAAGGACGGCAACAAACCCAGGCCGGCAACGGCGATCCCACCATCCTTAAGGAAGAAGCGTCGAGTGAGCATGGCCCTTCATCTCCTTTGAAATTCCGGCGACCCGAGAAGCAGTCCCGCCATTCCGACCGGCTCGCTTTCCTTGCTGAGCGCCGCCTGGGTCCGCTGGCTGAGGTTCGGCAGGCGCACCGTCTGGGGCCGGACGCGCACACGGGGGAGCCGGTTGGCAGCCAGGGCGGTGGCGAAGTTCACTCGGTTGAGCATCAAGCCGGTATTGACCCAAGCCTGGGCCACGTCGGGGTAGCCGGTGGGGGGCTCGCACAAATACAGAGGTTCCCCCAGGCGCGCCACGGCTTGCAGCAATGGCGGCGAGAAGCCGACCTCGGCGCCGGAGGCGCGCAGCGCGCTGGCCACCAGCTCCAACGGCTTCTTGACTTTGACCCGATACGCCTCAGCGGAAAAGAACTCCAGGGAG
>JAKZXP010000166.1:0-7267 GCA_047514915.1 Terriglobia bacterium | reverse complement strand
GTGGGGGTAATCGGCGAAGGCGCGGTCAAAGCGGCGAAAGTTGTGCTCGATGGCGGCGCGGCTGTACACGTAGGCGGGCGTGCCCACGGCTGCGGCAACTTGCTCGGCTGGCACGCCCTCGCAGAAGAGCCGGCCGGCGCGGTAAGGGAAGTGGGTCAGGCGCATGGGGCCGCTCCCTCGGGGCTGTTCTCGCCGACCTTCAGGACGACCACGGTGCGGTCGTCTGCTGGCTCTTGCCACGCCGCCCAGCGGTGCGCCTCCCCGAAAATTCGCTCCACCAGTTCCTCGGCGCTTGCTGCGCAATAACGGCAGACCAGCTCCTGGAGACGGTGCCGCCCGAATTCCTCGCCGGCGCGGTTCAGGTTCTCCGTGATGCCGTCGGAGTAAAAGACGGCGATATCGCCGGGGCGCAACTGGAACGCGTCCGCCTGATACTCGACGTTCTCCAGCAGTCCCAGTGGCACGCCTTCCACGCGCACCGGCAGAACCTTCCCTCCCTGGCAGAAGATCGGATGAGGCAAGCCGCCGTTGGCGATGTCCAAGGTCCAGGCCTGGGGGTCCAGGAAGGCATAGCAGAGGGCCAGGGAACGCGCCGCGACGCGGCGCTGGCAAAGTGCCTGGTTCAGTTGGTGCAGAATGCTGCCGACCGGCTGGCAGCGGGCGGCCAGGGTACGCAGCAGGCCATGCGAGAGCGCGGCGTAGAGGGCCGCCGGGGCACCCTTGCCGCTGACGTCGCCGGTAAAGACGCCCAGCCCGCGGCAGGAGCCGTCTTCATCCTTGTACTCGAGGAAGTCGTAGAGGTCACCGCCCAACTCGCGTGCTGGCTCGTATCGGGCGTGAATCTGGAGGCCGGGGATTTTTGGAAAGTCGCGAGGCAGCAAGCTGTACGCCAACTCGCGGGCGGCGCGCAGGTCGCTCTCCATGCGGGCCTCTTTCAGGGCCAGTTGCTGGTACAGGCGGGCGTTCTCGATAGCGATGGCCACCTGTGGCCCCAGCAGCTCAACCATTTGCAGATGCTGCCTGGTGAAGAAGCCCCTGCGTCTGCTCTCCAGGTTCAGCACCCCCATGACTTGCTCCTTGCTCACTAGCGGCACAGCCAGCTCGGAAAGCGTCTCCGGGTTCACGTTGAGGTAGCCCGCATCGAGTGTCACGTCCGGAATCAGCAGGCTTCGGCGCTCGGCGACGGCGCGCCCGACGACGCCCCTGCCCAGGGGAACCGTGCCCTTCTGCCACGTTTGGTCACGGTCCGGCAGACTCAGGTAAAGCTGGAGCAGCCCGCGCGGCTGGTCCAACAGCAGTACGTGGAAGCCGTCGTGGCCGATCAGCCGGTGCAGCAGCTCGGCGATCTTCCGAAGCAAGTCGTCCAGGTTCAGGATGGAAGAGAACTCTCGGCTGATCTCGGTGAGGGTGGCCAGGGTACGCGCCTGCTGCAGCGTGGAACGGTAGAGCCGAGCGTGCTCCACCGCCAGGCCCAGCCGGCCGGCGACCACCGAGAGCAGATCGCGGTGGCGCTCGGTGAGGCAGCCGTCCTCGGTGCACTGCAGGTCGATCACGCCGACCACTCGGTCCCGGACGATCATGGGGACGGCCAATTCGCAGCACACATCGTCCCGCGTCTGGATGTAGCGGGCATCGGAGCGAACGTCGGTGACCAGGATCGGGACCCGCTCGGCCACGGCTGCTCCGGTGATGCCCCGGCCAGCCTGAATGCGAAGCGAGCGCACCACTTCCTCGCTGTGCCCGATCGCGTAGCGGATCGACAGCTCCTGGGTCCCCTCCTCCAGCAGCAGGATGGCCAGGATCTCGTAATCCACCGCCTGCCGGATCACGTCCGCGATGCGCTCCAACAGCTCATCCAGATCCAACGAGCTGTTGGCTACCTCGGCTACCTGCAGCAGGAACTGGAGGGTTTCCGGCTCCGAGCGGATGTCGAAAACCGAGCTGGGCTCCTTCGGCAGCTTCGTGTCTCTGAAAACTAACTCAAACGCGTTCCCGGCAACTGGTTTCTACTGTCGAGCCGACTGCGGCCTCCTCTAATAGGGAGCCGGAGCGCCGGCAGCGGAGGGAGGCTGAGCGGCCATCCGACCCGCGGCTTCCTCGAGGATTTCGACGCTGGCGCTGGCGCCGATGCGAGTGGCTCCAGCGGACACCATCCTCGCTATGTCCTCCAGCGTGCGGATTCCGCCCGCAGCCTTCACCCCCAGGCTCTGGCCCACGACGAAGCGCATCAGTTCGACGTCGTGGACCGTGGCGCCACCGGGGCCGAAGCCGGTTGAGGTCTTGACAAAGTCGGCGCCAGCCGCCTGTGCCAGCAGGCAACCGGCGACCTTTTGCTCGTCGTCCAGCAGCGCCGTCTCCAGGATCACCTTGACCGGGGCGCCGCCGGCGTGACTGACCTCGACCACGCCGGCGATGTCCAGCCGCACGCTCTCCAGATCGCCAGAGCGCAACGCGCCCACGTTGACCACCATATCAATTTCCTGCGCCCCAACATGGATGGCTCGCGCCGCTTCCTGGCGCTTCACCGCCGGCAGCGTGGCTCCCAGCGGAAAGCCCACCACGGTCGCGACCCTCACCCGGGTGCCACGCATCCGCTCGGCCACCCGCGGCACCCAGTACGGGTTAACGCAGACGGTGGCAAAGCCATGCTGGCGTGCCTCGTCGCACAGGCGCAGGATGTCGGCCTGGGTTGCCTCGGGCCGCAGCAAGGTGTGATCAATCAAGGTGTGATCAATCAGGGCGGCCAAGTCCAGGGCGCTCGCCAGTCCCGCCGGAACCGGCGGCGTCATCGAAACGCGGCAGGCCCCGGCGCTTACTATGCGCTCGGTCCGATGCTGGCAGGTGAAGGCACAGTCGCCCCGGCAGCTGGGGCACTGCAGTTCGTTGAGCTCTGCGCCTGCGGCACCACCCACGCTCGGGTGAGTCAGCCGAAAATAGACCTCCTCGGCAATGGCCTCGATGAGGTTCTCGATATCGGCGGTACTCATCCGAGTGCCGATTTCGGGGTGCAGGTGGCGATATCTTGCGCCGCCGTCTTTTGCCGGGTGGTTTCCGTCGGCGGATTTGCTGCCTTCAGGCACCCATCATAGCACAGTGTGGGCACAGTGTGGCGAGCCCTCCGCTGGCCTTGTTGGCCGGCAGGTGGGCCCCGGCGCTGCGCTCCGGGGGGCCTCAGGCCGAATTTTCCAACACACAGATGTGTGGAAGCTGCCGGTACCGCTCGCCGTAGTCCAGCCCGTATCCGACCACGAAGGAGTCGGGAATCTCGAAGCCGACGTAGTCCGCCCGAATGGACAGCAGGCGCCGCGACGGCTTGTCCAGCAATGTCACGATCTTCAGCGAACGCGGGCCGCGCGACTCAAGCAGATGGTAGAGATAGTTCAGCGTCAGGCCGGTGTCCACAATGTCTTCCACGATCAGCACGTCGCGCCCCTCCAGGGGAAGGTCCAGGTCCTTGGTGATCTGGACTTCGCCGGAACTGCTGGACCCTTTGTGGTAGCTGGCGACGGCGATGAAATCCAAGGAAACTTCCAGCTCCAGCGTCCGCAGCAGATCGGCCAGGAAGATGCTGGCGCCCTTCAGGATGCAGACGAGGTGGAGCGGCCGGCCCCGGTAGTCGCCGTTGATCTGGGCCCCTATCGCTTGGACGCGTTGCTGGATCTGTTCGCTCGATAGCAGGACTTTCAGTCCGCCGGCAGAAGAAACGCTGGCGCTCACCTAAGCCGTCCCCAGGGCTCTCTCAATGACCTGCTGCAGCTTCTCTGATTCTTCCCGGAAGGCGATGCCGGCCTGCAGGCCTTCCACTCGTGCGATCCTGCCGGGCACCGAGAACATGAGGCCGTATTCTTCCACCGAGAAGGTCAGCTCGATTTCGGTACCCACCGGCGGCCAGGGGTTCTGCGATTCCAGCAGGATGCCGCCTATGGAAACGTCGCGGGCGATGGCGGTGCCTCGCTCGGAGGCGGCGTGAAACAGCACCGCTCCCAGCGCCGGCAGAGCGTGCCGCTTGCGCGATCTTCTCTCGGCGCCTTCAGCCACAGCGGGCGTCCTCCTTCCAGATTTCGTGCATTATACAAGGAACCCGTCTTAGAAAAGTGCTTGGAACTGTCTGATGCTCAGCGCGGTATCAGATCACTCTCAGCGGAGGCGGCCCTTCAGGGAACCTCCAAGACGGGGGCCTTGTAGGGAAGGGGAGGGATGTAGTAGGCTGTCGCTAGAAATTAACCTTGGTTAATATTTCGCGGTTAATATTCTGCGTCTACTCAAGTTCATATGGCACGTAAGAGGATTTCCCGAAGAATGTTCCTGGGAGCGGGGTCGGCTGGCGCTGGCGCGCTGACGGCGGCCGGGCTGCGCTCTGCCAGCCCCGAGGCCAGCCTGGCCAGTCCGCCCGCCAGCAGCCACACCGCCGCGCACGACCTGATCACCGTTGGCGACATTGCCCCTGGAGGCCTGGACCCCGCTGGCTACCTCGCCGACTTTGACGGCGGCGTGGTTTCCACGCTGCCCAGCGGCCAGACGCTACGTCACTACGAGCTGGTCGCGACGGACCGCGAGATCGAAATTGCCCCAGGCCTTTACTTCCCAGCCTGGACCTACAACGGGCGAGTGCCGGGCCCCACCCTGCGTGCGCGCCAGGGAGACCGCATTCGCATCCACTTTCGCAATGCCGGAGCACACCCGCATACAATCCATTTCCACGGCTTCCACCCGGCGGATATGGACGGCGCCAGGGTGACGGAGTACGTGCACCCCGGGGCGAACTTCGTCTATGAGTTCGACGCCGAACCCTTTGGCCTGCACCTCTACCACTGCCACACGAACCCTTTGAAGCGGCACATCCACAAGGGGCTTTACGGAGCTTTCGTTGTGGACCCCCCCGAGCCGCGGCCCCCGGCCCGCGAGCTGCTGATGGTGATGAACGGCTTCGACACCAACTTTGACGACGAAAACGAGGTGTATGCCGTCAACTCGGTAGCCTTTCATTTCATGCGCCACCCGATCCGCGTCCGGCTGGGCGAGCTGATTCGCGTCTACCTGGTGAACCTGCTGGAGTTCGACCTCATCAATTCCTTCCATCTGCACGCACACTTCTTCCACGAGTACAAAACGGGCACGCGGCTGGAGCCCGGCAACTACACCGACACGGTGATGCTTTGCCAAGGTGAGCGCTCCATCCTGGAGTTTGATTTCCGCTTTCCCGGCCAATTCATGTTCCACGCTCATCAGAGCGAGTTCGCCGAGCTGGGCTGGATGGGTTTGTTTGAGGTGGAGCCATGAGCGAGCGCGCAACGGTCCCGGCGGAGCAACGAGCGCCGCAAGCGCGCCCCTGGGTGGCGGCCCTGCTGCCGCTGCTGGCCATTGCCGCCGGCTTTGTGTTGCTACTGGTGTGGCGGCCTGACCGCGTCTTCCAAATCGGCGTGCCGCCACCCGAGGAGCTTTCGATCCGGCGCATCGTGCTCCAGCCCGGCGAGATCACCCTGCAGGTGACCAACGTCGGGCCGGCCGAACTCACGTTGGCCCAGGTCATTGTGGACAAGGCCTTCTGGACGCACACGGTCACACCTGGCCGACGCATCCCGCGGCTGGGGCAAGCCGAGGTGCGAGTCCCCTATCCCTGGGTGCAGGGCGAAACACACGAAGTGAAGCTGATCACCAGTACCGGCCTGACCTTTGCGCGGGAAATCCCGGTGGCCGTGGCCACGCCGCAACTGGGTTGGCGCGCCGCCGGGCTGTTCACCCTGATGGGAACCTACGTTGGCGTGCTGCCGGTCTTCCTCGGATTGGCCTTCCTCCCCTTTCTCCGGCGCCTTCCACCGGCGGGTATGCACTTCCTACTGGCGCTGACGGTAGGCCTGCTGTTTTTCCTGGCGGTGGATGCGTTACACGAGGCGCTGGAAACCGCTGGACGGATTCCAGGCGCCTACCAACCATTCGCCCTGATCGCAGCAGGCGTAGCGGGCAGCCTGCTGGCCCTGGCTGCGGCGGGCCAAAGGCCGGCGGGCGCGCAATCCGAATCCATGGGACTCGCCACTTCCATCAGCATCGGTATCGGGCTGCACAACCTGGGCGAAGGTTTGGCGGTGGGCGCTGCCTTCGCGCTGGGCGAGGCAGCCCTGGGTACCATGCTGGTGTTGGGCTTTGCGCTGCACAACACCACTGAAGGGGTCGCGATCGTGGCCCCCTTGATGCGCGAACGCGTGAAGATCCGCCAGTTGGTCTGGCTGGGAGCGGTGGCCGGAGTGCCAACGATCTTCGGCGCGTTGATCGGCGGCCTGGGGTACTCGGAGGCCTGGGGGCTGCTGTTCCTAGCCCTCGGCGTGGGTGCCATCCTCCAGGTGCTCTACCAGGTAGGCAAGTACCTGACGCGCGACGGATCGCTGTTCAGCGCCCCGAACCTGGCCGGATTTGCGGCTGGATTCCTAGTGATGTTCTCCACGGGGCTGCTGGTGGCCCGCTGAAGTAGGCCAACGCTCATCTCGCGAAACCAAGGCCCAGCACCACCGCGCCCAGCTCGCGCCGCTCCTCGCCCGTCGGCGGAACAGCGCGGTCCAGGCGGATGGTGATCCGGGTGACAGGATGGGGAAGGGAACCGGCCGGCACCGGCTGGCGGATGGTGTAGACCCCGGCTGCACGGTAGGTCTTCTCCACAAGCAAGTCGTTTTCCAGCAGGACAGAGACTGTCACCGGCCCGCCCGCTCGCTGCGGGTGATTCTTTGGGAAAAATAGCCGCAGTTCAAAGTCTACCGGCGATTCCTGCGGGGTCCTCAAGACTGCCCGGGCCTGCTTGCCCATCCAGCGCCAGCTGCCGTCTTCAATGGGATACCATCGCCCCAACAACTGATGCCTAGCGCGTAGGTCCCCGACATGAAGGTAGCTGAGGGAGGGATCGCTCACAGGCGCGGTGGCCGAGCGGGTCGGGGCGGCGGTGGGCCCGTCGGAGCCGACGGGAACCAGCTCTCCCCAGCCTGCGCGCAGTCCCGGGGAAGCTTCAACCGACAACACCACCTCGCGCGCCCCGTCAAGCGGCACCGTTCTAGGTTCCCATAACTCCTCATGGACTTCGACTTTCTCCTCAAGGAGCATCCGGCCTGATGAGTCCCGAATCTTGAAGGTGGCTTGGCCGCTTCCGCTACCAAACAGGGCCAAGTGCAGGCTCTGCCAGGCAGGCTCCAGGGGCAGGTGGATGGCAGCGCCGGACGCAGGCAGATACACCAGGCGGCCGTGAAACTGTGTTGGGGTCCAGGGCGCTTCCAAGTTCAGGAAA
>JAKZXP010000165.1:0-4827 GCA_047514915.1 Terriglobia bacterium | reverse complement strand
CAAATCCTACAGATTCTCAGCGTTACCCTTTTCGAGAAAACGCCCATTTTACAGGCCTTGCAGCCGTCCGACTCCCACGAAAACTTACTCGATGACCCCAACCAACTGATTCTATTCGACTTTTAACCGGACAGTAGTGATATAACTTCATAACTTCTTGTATGACTTTTCGTCCGGGGATGGTGAACTGGAATATCCGACCCGAGGCGCAGCTTCGATGAGGTTCCTAGCCGGCCCTGCCCACCCGTCACCACCGGCACCCGAAAAGCAAGGGTGCCTGCGACTGCGTCCTTCCCTCGGGGCCTACTGTTTTCCCGAACCTTCTTTAGCGAGGATGCCATCGGGCAAGGCGACGGCGAAAAGGGCGCTTCCCGCAGCGATGACGACGTACTGCTTGCCGTCCAGCGCGTAAGTCATCGGCGCGGCCGCCAACGGGGAGCCGGTCTGCAAGTTCCAGAGGTGCTTTCCGCTCTTGGCGTCGAAGGCCAGCAGGTAACCCTCGTGGTCCCCGGCGAAGACCAATCCGCCCGCGGTGGCCAGCGTGCCTGCCCAAGTGGGCGAGTGGTGCTTGAATTCCCACTTGATTTCCCCGCTCAGCGGATCAATGGCACGCAAAGCTCCCCAGGATTCGTCGCCGGATTTGGCCTGGAAGGTGCTCCCGAAAAACCACTGCCCTTGCTGGTACTTCTGCGGCGAGCTGAAATAGGTTTGGCACTCCTCGTGGGTAGGCACATAGAGATAGCCGGTTTGCGGGTGAAACGAGGGAGACATCCAGTTGGTGCCCCCCGCCAGCCCGGGACAGATGTAATTGCCTTCCGGGGTCGGGTCGCTGTTCGGGAGCAGGACGGGACGCCCGTCCGGATCAATCTCCTTGGCCCAGGTCACTTTGACAAACGCCTTGGCGAACAGGAATTGTCCGTTGGTGCGGTCCAGCAAGTAGAAAAAGCCATTGCGATTGGCCCACGCCAGCAGCTTTCGTGGCCGGCCCCGATATTCCAGGTCCAGCAGCACCGGGATTTGTCCGGCATCCCAGTCGTGCACGTCGTGCGGGGTGAACTGGAAATACCACTTCAGCTTTCCCGTGTCGGCATCCAGCGCCACCACACAGTCGCTGTAGAGGTTGTCTCCCTCGCGATCTCCGCCGTAAAGGACGGGCCCGGGATTTCCGGTGCCCCAGTAAATCAGGTTCAGCTCCGGATCGTAGCTGCCGGTCAGCCAGGCCGGGGCGCCGCCCGTTTTCCAGGAATCGCCCGCCCAGGTTTCGTTGCCGGGCTCGCCCGGAGCGGGGATGGTGTAGAAGCGCCAAGCGCGCTTGCCGGTCTCCGCGTCATACGCTTCGATGAAGCCGCGAATTCCATACTCGCCCCCGGACACTCCCACGACTACCTTGTCCTTCACCACCAGCGGCGCCGACGTAAAGATGTACCCCTTGCGGTAGTCTTGGGCCGCGACGTCCCAAATGACGCTGCCGGTTTTTGAGTCCAGTGCCACGACGTGCGCGTCCAGCGTGGCCAGGAACACCTTGTCGCCCAGCGCCGCCAGGCCGCGGTTGACCTCCCCGCAGCAAAGCAGAAGGTTGTCCGGCAGGGTACGCTGATAGCGCCAGATGAGGCGTCCCGTGCGGGCATCCAGCGCGTAGGCCTGGTTGCCCTGCCCGCTCAAGTACATGATGCCGTCAATGACCAGGGGCGTGGCCTCGAACTTGCCGGTGGTGCCGGTCTGGAAGACCCACTGCACCGCCAAGTGCTCGACGTTGCCTGTGTGAATCTGCTTCAGCAGGTTGTAACGCCGACCGCTATAGTCGCCTGAGTAAGTCAACCAGTTGTGCGGCTCCTCAGCCGCCTTCAGCAGACGCTCGTAGGTGACTTGGCCCCAGGCGCCATTGGCGCCTGCGCCAGCCAGCCACAGGCTGACCACAAACGCACACATTCGCAGACCGGTTTTTCTTGCCAGCTTGCTCGCTCCCATCTCTACGTTTTCCTCGTCGTTTTCCTTATCGTTGCTCGTCTTCATCGCAAGCCATCCAGATAGGCTAACAAGTTCTGCAACTCTTTGTCGCTTAGGATCTGTTCGGTGTACTTTGGCATCAGGGATCTTTTCTCGTAGATGACCTCCCGCAGGTCTTTCTTCAAGAACATGTGAATCTCCTCACGCTGGTCCAAGAGCTGGATGGAAAAGGTGTCTTCGTTGCGGCGCACGCCGGTGATGCGTCTGCCGTCCTTGGTTACGACGCGGAGCGTCTGGTACCCCACGATGGTCCCCGTGAAGGGGTCGCGCACGGTGACCTCTTTATTAGGGTCGCGAATGGATTCGGCAAGGTGCTGGATGCGGCGCGCGGCTCCGATGCGAGACAAATCCGGGCCCAGGCGGCCTCCCTTACCATTCACCATGTGGCACCGGGAGCAAGCACTGGAACCAAAGAAGGTCCGCTCGCCGGCCTCGCGATCACCCTCAATTGGCGAGACTGAAGCGGCGCTCAGGCTCCGCAGATACGCAATGACCGACCAGACCTGTTCCTCCAGCAGGAACCCTTCGCCGCCTGGCATCTCTGTACCGGGTATGCCCTCGTTGATGGTTCGAAAGATGGCGGCGTCGCTGCCGCCGTGCGCCCATCGCCCCCGGGTCAAATCCGGCCCACGCATCCCTCCGGTCGCTCCCAGACCATGGCAAATGCTGCAAGAAAACCGGAACACCATCCTGCCCTGCTGGATTGCCTCGGGGTTCCCGGCAACTGGGTTCTTGATCTCCTTCTCCGGGCCGGCCGGGGCGCTAGGCCGCGCCGCCCCCGCGGTGAGCGAAAGGCCCAACAGGGTTACCGCTAGCACGGCTACCAAGTTTTCAGACCGGCCACAGAAGCCACCGCCTGTCAGTGTCATATCTTTAAAGCTCCTGATATGCAGTTCCTGATCTGCGCCATACCTTTGCGGCTTAGTGTTTCCCCTGGCCTTCTTTGGCGAGAATGCCATCGGGCAGCGCCAGGGCAAAAAGGGCGCCTCCGGAGGGGATGACAACGTATTGCTTGTCGTCCAGAGCGTAGGTCATGGGCGCAGCAACCACAGGGGAGCCGGTTTGTAGGTGCCAGAGATGCTTTCCGCTCTTGGCGTCGAAGGCCAGCAGGTAACCCTCGTGGTCCCCGGTCAAGACCAATCCGCCTGCCGTGGCCAGCGTGCCGGCCCAAGGAGGCGAGTGATGTTTGAATTCCCACTTGATCTCCCCGGTCAGGGGATCAATGGCCCGCACGGCCCCCCATCCTTTCTCGCCGGGCTTGGTCTGGAACGTGCTGCCGAAAAACATCTGCCCGGGCTGGTACTTCTGCGGCGAGCTGAAAAAGATATCGCACTGCTCGCGGGCGGCCACATAGAAATAGCCCGTTTGAGGGCTAAACGAGGGAGAAAACCAGTTGGTGCCCCCGATGATCCCGGGACAGACGTAAGTGCCTTCAGGAGTCGGATCGGTGTTTGGGAGCTGGGCGGGACGGCCATCCGGACCAATCTCCTTGGCCCAGGTCACGCGGACAAACGGCTTGCCGAGCAGGAATTTGCCGTTGGTGCGGTCCAGCAGGTAAAAAAAGCCATTGCGATTGGCCATCGCCAGCAGCTTTCGTGGCCGGCCCTGAAACTCCAGGTCCAACAACACCGGGATTTGCGTGGCATCCCAGTCGTGCAAGTCGTGCGGGGTGAACTGGAAATACCACTTCAGCTTTCCCGTGTCGGCATCCAGAGCCACCACAGAGTCACTGTACAGGTTGTCCCCCTTGCGATCTCCACCGTGAAGGTCCGGCCCGGGATTGCCGGTGCCCCAGTAAGTCAGGTTCAGTTCCGGATCGTAGGTGCCGGTCAGCCAGGCTGGGGCGCCGCCCGTTTTCCAGGAATCGCCCGCCCAGGTCTCGTTGCCGGGCTCGCCCGGAGCGGGGATGGTATAGAAGCGCCAGGCGCGCTTCCCGGTCTCGGCGTCATACGCTTCAATGAAGCCGCGAATTCCATACTCGCCCCCGGACACTCCCACGATTACCTTGTCCTTGACCACCAGCGGCGCCATTGTGAAGTTGTATCCCTTGCGGTAATCTTCGGCCTCCACGTCCCAAACGACCTCGCCGGTTTTCGAGTCCAGCGCCACCAGGTGCGCGTCCAGCGTGGCCAGGAACACCTTGTCGCCCAGTGCCGCCAGCCCACGGTTGGGCCGGCCGCAGCACAGGGGAATTTTCTCGGGCAGGATGCGCTGGTAGCGCCAGATGAGGCGCCCGGTGCGCGCATCCAGCGCGTAGGCACGACTGTCCGGCGCGGTCAGGTACATGATGCCGTCGATGACCAGGGGCGTGGTTTCGAACTTGTCAGGGGTCCTGGTCTGAAAGACCCACTCGACCCCCAACTGTCCGATGTTGCCCGTGTGAATCTGCTTCAGCGAGCTGTAGCGCTGACCGGTGTAATCGCCCGAGTAAGTCAACCAGTTGTGCGGCTCCTCAGCCGCCTTCAGGAGCCGCCCGGAGGTTACCTGGCCCCAAGCGTCCTGAGCGCCTGCGCTGGCCAGCCACAGGCCGAGGAAGAAGAGGAAGAGAACGTGTGCCTTCAAGCCGGTTTTCCTCTCCAAGTTCGTCTCTTCGTCTTCCTTATCGTTACTCAGCCTCATCGCAAGCTATCCAGATAGGCTAGCAAGTTCTGCAACTCCTCGTCGCTCAGGAGCTGCTCTGTGTACTCTGGCATCAAGGATCTTTGCTCGTAGGCAACCTCCCGCAGGTCTTTCTTCAAGAACGTGTGAATCTCCTCACGCTGGTCCATGAACTGAATGGAAAAGCTGTCTTCGTTACGAAGCACGCCGGTGATGCGACGG
>JAKZXP010000164.1:0-2714 GCA_047514915.1 Terriglobia bacterium | reverse complement strand
CAGAATGAGAGCGTGCAGGTCCCGTTCAATCAGTTCACCATCCCCATTGATACCAGCCGGATCGCTCCCTATGTAGCGCTGAAGGGGGAGACGCTGGCTCTCATTGACGCCTACTACCTACCGCCTGACGTGCCGTACGGCTTCAGCCGCGACTTTGACACCCGGATCGGCTATCGCACGAAGTCCATGCTGACGGTGCCGATGAAAAACCCCGAGGGCGAAGTGGTAGGCGTCCTGCAACTGCTCAATTGCAAGAGGGACCCCCAGGCCAAGGTCACCCCGGAGAACGCCGACCTGCTAGTGATTCCCTATCCGGGGCGAGTGCAGCAGTTGGTGGAATCGCTGGCCAGCCAGGCAGCGGTGGCCCTGGGAAATGCCCGGCTCTACGAGAGCATTCAGAATTTGTTCGAAGGCATGGTGAAGGCTTCGGTGGTGGCGATCGAAGCACGCGACCCCACGACCTTTGGCCACTCGTTCCGCGTGGAGAAGGTCACCAGTGCACTGGCCGAGGCGGTGGACGGCGTGGACGACGGTCTTTATCGCGACGTCAAGTTCACTCCCGACCAGATGCGCGAGCTCCGCTACGCCGCGCTGCTGCACGACTTCGGCAAGGTTGGGGTGCGCGAGGAGGTGCTGGTCAAAGCCAAGAAGCTGTATCCGGCGCAGCTAGAAATCGTGCGGGAGAGATTCAACTTTGTTCGCAAGTCTATCAGAGAAGAGCACGCCGGCCACCGGCTCCAGTACCTGCTGGAAAAGGGTCGCGAGGAATACCTCAAGCGGCTGCCCGAATTCGACGCCGAGCTGGCCGAACGCCTGAAGGAGATGGACGGGTTTTTCGAGTTCCTGTTGCAGTGCAACGAACCAACCGTGCTTCCCGAAGGCAACTTCGAGCGCTTGGCTGACCTGGCCGCCCGGCGCTTCCTGGATGATTGGGCCGGCGAGGAGCGTGCGCTGCTTCAACCTGGCGAGATGCGGCTGCTCTCCATCCCCAAGGGCAGTCTGGACGCGGCCGAGCGCGAGGAGATCCAATCCCACGTTGATCACACCTTCAATTTCCTCAGCACGATCCCGTGGACCAAAGAGATTCGCAACATCCCGTTGATCGCCCGCGCCCACCATGAGAAGCTGAACGGCAGCGGGTATCCGCGCAAGATTACCGCTCCGGACATCCCCATCCAGTCGGAAATGATGACCATCTCGGACATCTACGACGCGCTGTCGGCTTCGGACCGCCCCTATAAGAAGGCGGTGCCGGTCGAGAAGGCTCTCAACATCATCGGATTCGAGGTCAAAGACAAGATGTTGGACGAGGAGCTGTTCCGCATCTTCCGCGAGAAGGAACTCTGGCGGCTGACGATCAAGTAGCGCGCTCGGCGCTTCCCAATCAAACCGGACAGTGTACAATGGGAGTAGGAACGGTCTGACTCCTTCCGCAACCGCCAGGCCTTCTCGATTCTGTGAGCCGGTCTGTTAGCCGGTGGGAATTTCCTCGGCCGCTTCGGTAGCTTCCACCCGGATCAGGCGCACGAGCGTTTGCACGACCACAGGGTCAAACTGGACGCCGGAGAAGCGCTCCAGCTCCTCAAGGGCTTCGCTGATACTGCGAGTGCGGCGATACGGGCGCTCCGAGGTGAGGGCATCGAAGGCGTCGGCCACCGCCAAGATGCGCGCTCCAAGGGGAATGTCTTCGCCCGTCAGCCCTTCCGGATAGCCGTTGCCGCTGTAGAACTCGTGGTGATAGCGAACTGAGGCCACGATGGAGGCGTTCACATGAACGGTTTCGAGCAGGCGCGCTCCGGCGCTGGCGTGCGTCTGCAAGGCAGCAAAATCGGCGGGAGTGAGTTTTCCGGTTTTCTCCAAAATGCTAGCGGGCACAGCCAGGTAACCAATGTCGTGCACACGGGCCGCGGCCCGGAGGTCGTCATGCTCTCGTTCCGGCAGGCGCATGGCGGCGGCCAGCAACATGGCGTAGCGGGTCATCGCCTGCAGGTGGCTGCCCCCAAGGTAGGCGCGCCGGTCGACGGCTTCCGCCAGGGTCGCCATGCCTTCCAGCACCGCGCGCTCCAACTCCAGCGGGTCGCCGGGGAAGGCAGGCCAGGCTTCTTCCAGTCGTTGCAGCAGGTAATGGAAGGTCTCTGGCCCCGTGCTCTCCAGCCGCCGGCTCAGGTTCTCCAGGTAGGTGGAAAGCACGTGCCCACGCCACAGCCCCTCCTCCTGGCGCCGGAACTGTTCCGCCACCTCCACCATGTTTCCTCCCCGGTGTTTGGCCAGGTAAAGGCCGGCGTCGGAGGCCCGGATTAACTCCTCGGGCGAATCGCCGTGGCTAGGGAAGGTGGCCAGGCCAAAGCTGGCCGTCAGCTTCCGGGCGGAGAAGACTGAATCGGTGGCGATCCACAAGCGCAGGCGCTCGGCCAGAATCTGGGCCTGTTCGGCGCCGGCTTCAGGCATCAAGATCATGAATTCGTCCCCACCGTAACGGGCCACCACATTGGATTGGCGGCATCGCTGGTCCAAGATCTTCCCCAGCCGGGCCAGCACCAGGTCCCCTTCCAGATGGGGATTATAACTAATACTTGACAAGTCGGGTCAACTTCGGTATGCTTCTCCCATGCAGAAAAGCTACAACGCACCGGGGAAAGCACACCGAGAGGGCATGAGCCTGATCGAGCTGATGAAGATGTTCCCCACCGAAGAAGCGGCCGCCGCGTGGTTTG
>JAKZXP010000163.1:0-5597 GCA_047514915.1 Terriglobia bacterium | reverse complement strand
CCCGAAGAAACTGCGGTGGCCAAAACGATGGCCGCGGTAGCCAACAAAATGGCCCCGGTGGCCAACAAAACGGCCGTGATGGCCATAAGAACGGCCGTGGTAGCGGGCCTCGGCCGTCTGGGGAACACCCCAGGTGAAGAGCAGCAGGAGCAGCAGAGGGATTCCGATTCGGCCCAGCCCACCGAAGATCCTGTGTTTCAGATTGTTGACGCTCATTTCTCCAACCTCCTTTGGGAAAGTTCTTGTTTCGCCCCTACATGTGAGTGCAACAAAGGCACGAGTTCTTGCAGTCACCTCCTGCCCGTGAAGCCCGGGTGTGAGGCCCAGACTCTCGAAGCGGAGGCATCCGCGGATGGCGCAGGTTGGAGGGGCAACGAAAAAACTGCGCAATCTGCGCGCTCCGCGGATACCTTCCAGTAAGATGCCAGAAAGCGCCGCTTGGATGCACGCAGTGGCGGCAGGGGTTTTTGGCAGCCTGCGAGTGCCTAGCCAAACCCCGAGCCAGCTTCGAGTGGCTTCGTGGTACACTCGGTGCTCCTTCTTTATATTGCCCGCAGTCTCCCGTCGCTCCTGAATCTGGTGCTCCGATGAGAGATGCTGATAAATCGAAAGACAAGCTCCTCCATGAATTGAAGGAGATGCGCGTAAGGGTATCCGAGCTCGAATCTCTAAAGAAACAACGCGAACGGACTGGGGAGGCTCTGGGCAGAAGCGAAGAGCCGTTTCGAAAAACCTTCGAGAATTCCAATGATGGGATTTTCGTCGTCGATCCGGACCGGGATGAGATCATCGACGTCAACTTTAAGGCCTCTGAGATGCTCGGCTATACTTGCCAAGAGCTTCTCTCCATGCCTGTGTCGGCTATCCATCCGGATGAAATGCCCAAGTTCCGGGCCTTTGGGGAATCCGTTTCCAAAAATGGAGCGGGTTGGACCAACGAACTCACCTGCTTGACCAAGTCCGCGGGAAAACTGGCTGCTGAAATTTCGGCCTCTCTTATCAACATTTCAGGCCGAACTTACATGATCGCAATGGTTCGGGACATTACCGCCCGTAAAAGAGCGGAGGCAGAACTACGGAAGGCTAACGAACGGATGCAGGCCGATCTCGAGGCCGCGGCCCAGATTCAGAAATCCCTCTTTCCAAGCGTGTCTCCTGTCGTGGAGGGGGTAAGGTTCGCGTGGGAAGTCAAGCCGTGCGAGGAGCTCGCCGGGGACATTCTCAATATCTTTCGCTTTGATGAGCACCATTTGGGTTTCTACATCCTTGACGTAAGTGGCCACGGTGTTCCTGCGGCCATGCTTTCCGTCGCACTCCACAAAGTTCTATTGCCTTTCGACAGCCCGACCTCTTTATTGACCCGGCATAAGGACGAGGGGTCCGGATTCCAAATTGTGTCCCCCGCTGAAGTTTGCCAGCAATTGAACGTGCTTTCCCCGATGAATCCCGCGACGGCGCAGTACTTTACCCTGCTCTATGGAGTCCTTGACTTGAAAACGAGAGAATTCCGATCCGTCTCCGCAGGCCACTGTGCTCCCATTTATTTGTCCCCTGGACGGAAGCCTTTTGCGATTGAAGCACACGGTTTTCCGATAGGCCTTTTCAAAGAGGCCCGGTATGAGGAGCAGGTCATGAAAACAGAGCCTTGCAGTCGGCTTTACTTGTATTCCGATGGATTGACGGAAGCTGTCAACCTGCAGGGAGAAGGCTTCGGTGAAGATCGGCTTCTACGTACCATAGAGGAGAGTCGGAGTCGGCCTTTACAAGAAAGTCTCTGTTATATCCTGGACCGCGTCCAGGAATGGAGTAGCAGCACCAGGCTGGAAGACGATGTTTCCCTCCTGGCGCTGGAATTGGGTGTTGATTCATAGGATCAGTCGTCGGCTCCGGCAGGGTTGCTCGCTGATCCCAGGGGTACTGACCGCAGAGCAGCGTCCAAGACTACCTGAGGCACCGACACGTTCTCGGCCAAATACTCCTTGGCTAGCTCACGCTGCCGCTGAAGTTTTGGGAGTTCGCGCCCATCGATGTCTCCTCCGGCCCATACCTGGGTGAGGAAATACTGATCCCCATACCGGTTGAAGATGAGCTTCGGAGAATTATCCTCTCTCGATTTAGCTGACACGGTGTTGGACCAGAGCAGCATGCTTCGGCTTTCATCTTCTCCAATATGAATCACGAATACACCCTGCGGATTGGTGTACTGAACAGCGTAGCTGCCGGTCGGATACGTTGTATTCCCGACCATGAAATCAAACGGGATGTCCGCCCAGACCTCGCTGTCACGGTCTGCGTGGAGGGAGACCACTGACCCTATGGCCAAGAGAGTCGCGATCGCCAGAACTGTTAGAGTTTGCTTCTTCATAATAACCTCCAGTTCTTGCTTAAGGTCTTGAGAAGAAGCGGGCCACCCCGCCACTTCCGATTTCGCCGTTTTTCTTCAGGCAATAAATGAGATGCAAACATTAGGCGATGAGATTCACGCTCAAATCGGCAGCTGCGGCAAAGGCTCCCGACTGGGTAACGGCAAATGCACTAGAATGGCACTGTGGCCGACGCGGTGGAACTGCTGGGAGTGAGGCGGGTGTATACCGCCAACGGCCGCGAAGTGGTCGCCGTGTCGGACGTTACTGCCTCGTTTTCCTCCGGCAGCTTCACCGCCCTGGTGGGGCGCAGCGGCTGCGGTAAGAGCACCCTGTTAAACCTGGCCGGGGCGATGGACCGGCCCACCGGCGGCGAAGTGCGCCTCCTGGGACAGCCCACCCGCGCGCTGTCCGATGATGCCCTCACCCGCTTGCGCCGCCGCCAGGTAGGCTTCGTCTTCCAGTTCTTCAACCTGCTGCCCACGCTGAGCGTTCAGGAGAACGTCGAGTTGCCTCTGCTGCTGGACGGGCGCCGCGATGGCGCCGGGCGCGTCCGCCGGGTGCTGGAACAGGTGGAGTTGTGGGACCGGTGGCGCGACTATCCGCACCAGCTCTCGGGAGGCGAGATGCAGCGGGTGGCCATTGCCCGTGCGCTAGCGCACGGGCCCACCGTGCTGCTTGCCGACGAACCCACGGGCAACCTGGATAGCGCCACGGCCCTGACGGTCCTGGAGCTGCTGGCTCGCACCTGCCGCGAGTTGGGAGTCACCGTGATCCTGGCTACTCACAGCCGCGAGGCCGCGGCCTTCGCCCACCGCTTGCTGTTGATGCGCGACGGACGCATCGAGAGTGAGAAGTCCAATGTCTAAGCTCCAAAGTCCAAAGTCGGAACGCACCCACTGTTCGGCGACGACGACTTTGGACCTTGGACTTTGGACTTCAGACTAAGACTCTTCCGCAGCTTCATCCTCCGCCCGCTGTGGAACGACATCCTGCGCACCGTGCTGAGCGTGGTCGCGGTGGCGCTGGGTATCGGCGCGGTGGTAGCCATCCAGATGGCCAACCGGAGCGCTATCTCCTCCTTTCAGGAGTCGGTCACCGAGATTAGCGGCCGGGCCAACCTCAGCATCACAGCCATGGTTCCCTTCGACGAGCAACTGCTGCCCGTTGTTTACAACGCGTTTGCGGGACAGCAGGCGGAAGTCGAGATCGCGCCGGTGGTGGAAGGCGTCGCGGTTGAGCCACGCTTCGGCGAGGCCCTGGAGATATTGGCCGTGGACTTGGCCACCGATCGGGCGGTCCGCGATATTGTCACCGAGGGGGCCGCTGAAGGGCGGCCCACCACTCGCGACCTGCTGCTGTTGTTGACCGACCCGAATTCGCTGTTGATGGGCCGCGGGTTCGCCACCCGTCACCACCTCCGGTCAGGCAGTGAGCTGACCCTGGTGGCCAACGACCGGCGGCAGAAGTTCACCGTGCGCGGCGTCCTTGCCGATTCGGGGCCGGGCCGGGCGCTGGCTGGCAATATCGCCGTGATGGACATCGCGGCTGGCCAGTTGCTGTTCGGCCGCCAGGGCAAGCTGGATCGCATTGACCTGGTGGTGCCTCCGGAACGGCTAGCGAAAACGCGCGCTCGGCTGGCGCCGCTGCTGCCACCCGGTGTCTCCCTGGAGAGGCCGCAGGCCCGCGGGGAGCAGGTGGAGAAGATGCTGCGCGCCTTTCGCTTGAACCTTTCGGCCTTGAGTCTGGTTTCGCTGATCGTCGGGGCCTTTCTCATCTACAACACAATTGCCATCTCGGTAGTGCGTCGACGGCCGGAAGTGGGGGCGCTGCGAGCTGTGGGGGCCACGCGCTCCGCCGTAGTGGGGCTGTTTCTGGCCGAAGCCGCGCTGCTCGGCCTGGCGGGCTCGGTCGTTGGAATTCTGTTGGGCCGCCTGATGGCCGGCCAAGCCCTGAAGTTGGTGGCCGCCACAGTGAATGCCCTGTGGGTGAGCGTCGTTCCCGCCCCGGTTGCTCTGAGCTGGCGTCTGGCGGGCTTCGCACTGGCGGTAGGTGTCAGCGCTGCTTTGCTGTCGGCACTCGGGCCAGCACTGGAGGCTGCCCGTGTGGAAGCCGCCGACGCGCTCCGCCGCGGAGCCCACGAGCGCGCTCGGCGCCTGCGCCTGCGACGCAGTGCCGTCGCCGGTCTGATGGTGCTGGCGGCTGCCTACGGTGCGGCTCGCCTGCCGGCGGTCGAAGCCGGGCCCGTCTTCGGCTACGTCGCGGCGGTGCTCCTGGTAGCGGCGTTCGCGCTGCTGATGCCTGCGCTGATGGCCGGTTACTCTGGCCTTTGCTCGACGCTGTTAGGTCGAGCAGGAACGATAACCGGGACGCTGGCCGCGCGCAGCCTGGGCGCCGCGTTGGGGCGCGCCTCCGTGCTGGCCATGGCGTTGACCACTGCGATCGCCATGATGGCCAGCGTGGCCATCATGGTCACCAGCTTTCGCCGCACCGTCGAGCTTTGGAGCGAACAGACACTGCGCGCCGACCTCTTCATTCGCGCGCCGGGCAGCCGCAGCGGTCGGCTGCGCTCAGCCACTATCGCGCCGGAGACCGTTCAGGCCATCCGCCAGACGCCGGGGGTGGCGGCCGTGGATCCGTTTCGTTCGGTGGAGATCACTTTTCGCGGTGCGCCTGCGTTTCTTGCATCCGGCGACTGGGAGGTGCTCAGCCGCTACGGCAACCTGATGTTTCTCGACGGGCGCCCGGCGGCGGAAGTGCTCCGCCCCGAACCCGATGCCGTCATCGTCAGCGAACCGTTCGCGCTGCGGCACGGCGTGCGGCGGGGTGACACGATCGTGCTGCCCACTCCCGCAGGAGACCAACCATTCCAGGTGCAGGGCGTTTACTACGACTATTCGAGTGACCAGGGCTACGCGGCGATGAACCGGCGCGACTGGCTGCGCTGGGGCGGGGACCCCGGAGCCACCAGCCTGGCGGTGTACCTGGCGCCGAGGGCCGATGGCGCTCAGGTGCGGGCTGAAATTGCGCGGCGCACGGCGGGGCGCGCCCTGCTCCTCACCTCCAACCGCGAGCTGAAAGCCAGAGTGCTGCGCATTTTTGATCGCACCTTTGCCATCACCTGGGCGCTGGAGGCGATCGCCATTTGCGTGGCAATCCTGGGCATCGCCAACGCCCTGCTGGCCCTGGTGCTGGAGCGGCGCCGCGAGCTCGGCATCCTGCGCTACCTGGGTG
>JAKZXP010000162.1:0-5622 GCA_047514915.1 Terriglobia bacterium | reverse complement strand
GCGTGTCGAGTACAAGGACGAAGTGGACCTGGTGACCGAGGCCGACCGTGCCTCGGAGCGCCTGATTGTGGAGCGCCTGCGCGCTCATTTCCCTGACCACGCCATCGTCGCTGAGGAAGGGGGTGGTCATGCCAGCGATTCGCCCTACTGCTGGTACGTGGATCCGGTGGACGGCACCACCAACTTTGCCCACAGCTTCCCCTTCTTTTGCGTCTCGATCGGGTTGGAGCGGGCCGGCGAGGGGGTGGTGGGCGTGGTTTACGACCCGATACGCGACGAGCTGTTTACTGCGGAAAGGGGAGCCGGCGCCTGGCTCAACAACCGCCCCATCCGGGTCTCGTCTATAGCCGCCCTTCGGCACTCCCTGCTGGCTACCGGCTTCCCCGCGCGCCGCCGGCACGAGAACCCCAACATCCACTTCTACTACCAGCTCAACATGGTCAGCCACGGCGTACGCCGGGCCGGCTCGGCCGCCCTGGATCTTTGCTACGTGGCCTGCGGCCGCCTGGATGCCTTCTGGGAGTTCCACCTCCGCCCCTGGGACGTTGCCGCCGGCATGGTGCTGGTGAGCGAAGCTGGCGGGCGCGTCACCGACATGCGCGGTGGTCCCTACAACTTGAGCGGCGAGACTCTTGTGGTTTCCAACGGCTTGATTCATCCGGAGCTGGTGCGCGTTTTCGGAGAGATTTTTCAGGGGGTCTACGCGGTGCCGCTGCCAACGCACTGAACCGGTTGACGGTCGGCCATCGCTGGGAATCGACTCGTCCGCATTCAGGCTGCACTTCTGCCCCGCACGCCGCAGCGGCCCGTGGGCGTGTAAACCCGCCGTGCCAGCATTGCTGATGGCGATTGGCTGAAAGACCGGGTTCGGTGACCGGTTCGGTGGCAGGTTCGGTGGCAGGTTCGGTGGTCTATACGGTCGGGCATTCCACGCAGGCGCAGGGACAATTGCTGGCGTTGCTGGGCGAGTTTGGCATCCGCTTGCTGGCCGACATTCGCAGCTTCCCCGCCTCGCGCCGCCACCCCTGGTTTTCCCGTGAGGCGCTCGAAGCGGCGGTGACCGCGGCAGGCATTGAATACCGCTGGTTTCGGGAGCTGGGAGGCTACCGCCGGGCGCTGCGGCCCGACTCGCCGCACACCGGCCTGTGGGTCAGGGGCTTCCGCAACTACGCCGACCACATGAGCACTTCCGAATTCCAACTGGCTGCCCGCGAGCTGATGAGCCTGGCCGGGGCCCGCACCACCGCCTACCTGTGCGCCGAGCGCCTCTATTGGCGCTGCCACCGCATGCTGCTCTCCGACTTCCTTACCGTGCGCGGCTGGCAGGTCCTCCACGTCCTGGGGCCCGGCCAAACTCGTTTGCATCGGCTCACCGCTGGTGCACAGGTCGAAGCCGGCCAACTCGTGTACCACCCCGTGGAAGAAGCGCTGTTTTCCGGCTAAGTGGCCACCTGGCGGTCTGCTAGAATAGTGGCTAGATGTCGGAGTTGTTCCGCCTGCTGCGGTACGTCCGCCCCTACTGGTTCCGACTCTTGATCTCGGTGGTGTTGATGGCGGGGGTAGGCGCCTTTGAAGCCCTCACGGCGCTGCTGATCGGTCCTGTCTTTGACCGCGTTCTGAATCCCAGCTCGCCTGATGATGCGGTCATGCTGGTGAAAAGCGTGCCCATCTGGGAGCGCTCGCTGGACCTGCGGATGCTCGTTCCCGGCTGGATCCACAACGCCTGGACGGTGGTGGCGGTGGTGATTGTGGTGGTCACCGTGGGCAAGGCCATCTGCGAATACTTGGCCAGCTACCTGGTCAACTACATCGGCTTTGCGGTGGTGACCGATCTGCGCAACCAACTCTACGGGAAGATCATTCACCAGCCGTTGCGCTTCTTCCAAGGGGAGGCCACAGGCCGACTGATGTCGGCCATCGTCAACGACATTGAAAAGATCCAGCTGGCGGTGTCGCACGTGCTGGCTGATTTCCTGCGCCAGAGCTTCACCCTGATGGGAATGGTTGCGGTGCTGCTGCTGCTGGACGCCAAGCTGGCCTTGGTTGCCTTGCCTCTGCTGATTGCCGTGGTGCTCTACACCGCGACTAAGATTGGCCACCGCGTGCGCCGCTCGACCCGCAAGAGCCAAGATAACGTGGCCGAGATCAGCCAGATCCTCCAGGAAACCATCAGCGGCATCCGCATTGTGAAGGCCTTCGCCATGGAGAAGTTCGAACTGGGCCGGTTTCGTGAAGCGGCCCAGCGTCTATTCCGGGTGAACCTGCGGTACGTGCGCGCGCAGGCGTTGACTTCGCCGTTGATGGAGTTGCTGGGGGCGCTGATGATCGTGGTGCTGCTGTGGGTAGGGCGCGACCGCATCAAGGACGACGTGCTGACGCCGGGCGCCTTCTTGGTGTTTATCTACGCGCTGCTGAAGATGTACGAGCCGGTGAAGCGCCTCACCGGCATCAGCAATGCCTTCCAGCAGGCGCTGGGCGCTTCGGCCAAGGTCTTCCAGTACATGGACGTCCGCGAGGGAGTGCGCGAGAAAGCGGGAGCCATCCAGCTGCCACCCTTCCGCGAGGCAGTGGTCTTCGATCATGTCTCGTTTCACTACGAGAGGGAACAGCCCCTGTTGGGTCGCATTCACCTGCGGGCCGAGCGGGGTGAGGTGGTGGCCATTGTGGGACCCAGCGGGGTAGGGAAGACCAGCCTGGTCAACCTGATTCCCCGCTTCTACGACACGACCGCCGGGGGGGTGCTCATTGACGGGCACGACGTGCGTGACGTGACGCTGGCCTCGCTGCGGGCCCAGATCGGCATGGTCACCCAGGAGACCTTCCTGTTCAACGAGACGGTTCGGAACAACATCTGCTATGGCCGAGCCGACACGCCCGACGAGCAGGTCTTCACCGCGGCGCGGGCGGCGATGGCTCACGAGTTCATCCTCCAGCTCCCCCGTGGCTACGACACCGTGATCGGGGAACGCGGCGCCCGGCTCAGTGGCGGGCAGCGTCAACGCCTGGCGATAGCGCGCGCTCTGCTGAAAAACCCCCCGATCCTGATCCTGGACGAAGCCACTTCTGAGCTCGACAGCGAGTCGGAGCTCCTTGTGCAGAAAGCGCTGGGAAACCTGATGATCGGTCGCACCGTGTTCGTCATTGCCCACCGGCTGGGCACTGTCCGGCGCGCCGACAAAATTGTGGTGCTCGACCGTGGTACAATTGCAGAGGTGGGCACGCACGCAGAATTGTTGGAAAGCGGGGGTGTCTACCGCCGGCTCCACCAGTTGCCGTTTGTGGACGCCTGAGCCGGATCACGTCCTGGGTGCAAGGTCCAAAGTCTGACGAGCAACCCGTTTCCGGCCGAACACCTGACCTCGGAAACCTGACACCTGTTCTTGATGCTGCGCAGTATGACCGGCTATGCGGCGGCCTCCCGCCGCACCGACACAGTGGCCGTCACCGTGAGGGTGAAAAGCGTCAACCACCGCTTTCTGGACATGCATCTGAAGCTGTCCGCGGAGCTGGAGCCGCTGGAGCCCAAGCTGCGGCGCATGATGCGCCAGCATCTGCGGCGCGGCCACTTGGACGTCACGGTGGTGCTGGAGCGGGATGGCGGCGTGGAGGTTCACATGGACCGCGCGCTGGTCGGCGCCTACCTGGAAGCCTACAGCCGCCTGCGCAGCGAGTTTGGGCTTTCGGCGGAGCCTGATCTGAGCACCATCCTGAAAGTGCCCGGCGCGGTCCGCTACGTTCCGGCACTGCCAGGATCGGCTGAGGAGCAGGGGATGGAGACGCTGGTGCTCGAGACTCTGCTGGAAGCGCTCGGGCGGCTGGACGCCATGCGCGCCGAGGAAGGCCGGAACATTGCCGCAGAGATGAGCGCACGCCTGGAGGAGGTCGGTCGCGCCACCGAAGAGATTGAACGCCTGCGCGCCGACGCTGAGCCCCTCTGCCTGGAGCGCCTCCGCGAACGCCTGGCCGAGCTGCTGGCCGACCACCTGCCTCCCGAGCGGCTGGTCCAGGAGGCCGCTCTGCTGGCCGAGCGCAGCGACGTCAGCGAGGAGTTGCTGCGCCTGAAAAGTCACCGGCAGCAGTTCCACGCCTTGCTCCACTCGCCCGAGGAATCCGGCGAGGCGGGCAAGCGCCTGGATTTCCTGCTGCAGGAGATGAACCGCGAGGCGAACGCCGTCCTGGCCAAGACTTCCGGGCTGGGCGAGGCGGGCCTGAAGATCACCGGACTGGCACTGCGGTTGAAGGCCGAGATTGAAAAGCTTCGCGAGCAGGTACAAAATCTACAGTAGGGGCCAGGACGGGGGCATGTCGCAGATTAGCATCTTTATCGTTTCGGCGCCCTCGGGCTCGGGAAAGACCACACTGCTCGACCGGCTATTGACTGCGGTGCCAGAGTTGGTCTTTTCCGTTTCCTACACCACGCGCGAGCCGCGGGGTCTGGAGCGGAACGGGAAGCACTATTATTTCGTGGCGCGAGAGCAATTCCAGCAGATGATCGAGCGCGGGGAATTTCTTGAGTGGGCCGAAGTTTTCGGAAAGGACTTCTACGGCACGCCGCGCCATTTTCTGGACGTGGCGCAGCAACTCGATCACGACTTGGTGCTGGATATTGACGTGCAAGGCGCCGGGCAGATCAAACAACGGCTGCCCGAGGCGCAGGCCATCTTCATTTTGCCGCCTTCCCGCCAGACTCTGGAGACCCGATTGCGTCGCCGCGGCGAGGATTCCCAGCAGGCAATTGAGCACCGGCTGCGCCGGGCGGTCGCTGAGATCGAGAAGTTCCCCAACTATGATTACCTCATCATCAACGATGCGGTGGACCGATCCACCGAGCAGTTGTGCGCCATTGTGCTGGCCGCCCGCTGGAAGAAACGCCCAGACGGCCGGCCGGGCGACGCACAGGTCCAGCGCTGGTTCGAGCTGGCCGAGGGCTGCCGGACGCGAAATGTCGCGCCGGCCGTAGGACCCATCCAACAAACTTTCAGGGAGGCAATCACCGAGTGAAGCGAATCGAGGATTTGGAGAGCAAGTTTCGTTTCGTGCATGCTGCGGCACGCCGCACGCGTCAACTGCAGGGAGGCTCGCAGCCGCGCATCCATACAACGTCGAAGAAAGCAATGCGGATCGCCATAGAGGAGGTCCTTGGAGGTGCAGTGACTTTTGAGTCTTTTGAGGCTTCGAAAAATCCTAAGCCAGAGAAACCGGAGGAGTAGCGCCTGGTGTCGGCATGAAAGTCTGTCTAGGAGTTTCGGGGGGCATCGCCGCCTATAAGAGCGCCGAGCTGATTCGCCAGCTCCAGCAGAACGGGCTGGAGGTGCAGGTGGTCATGACCCGGCACGCGCGGGAGTTCCTTACGCCTCTGACGCTGGCCTCCCTCTCCGGGCGCAAAGTCATCACCGACCTGTTTGCGGGGCCAGGTGAGGAAGCCAACATCGAGAGCGCCATCGAGCACATTGCCGTAGCGCAATCCATTGACCTGCTGGCGGTGGCGCCGGCCACGGCGAATGTGGTGGGGAAGCTTGCCCATGGGATCGCCGACGATTTCCTGACCACCCTCTACCTGGCCACCCGGGCTCCTGTCCTGGTGGCGCCCGCGATGAATGTCCAGATGTGGGAACACCCAAC
>JAKZXP010000161.1:0-4398 GCA_047514915.1 Terriglobia bacterium | reverse complement strand
AGGCCGCACAAAGATTCAATGAAAAATCGTTACGCAACTACGTCACGCAACTACGTCGTCCGCTCGACACACCTGAGCACGACAGCATTGGCCCTCTCAGGGGCGCTCCCGGGGCTCTCCCAGGCCGCCCCCGCCGTTGGGGTTCAGACTCTGCCCCAGCTAATGATCTGAGTCGGCACGATTTGGATCACAGGAGCCTGTTGGGGCAGCAGCGTGCCAGACGCATACTGCGGATACTTCTTCTTGAGAAGGCGGAGTGCCTTATCGTGCTTCGCTCCTTTCGAGAGGATCTCTGCCCTGCCTCGAACCAGGATGTACCAAAGCTTTCCCCAATCCTCGCCGTACTCGTCAATCAACAGAGCTACGTTCGGGTTCGCCTGGATATGACGCACTCTGGCAAGCCTCTCCGGAGGTACCTGCTTGGGCTTTTGATCCAGGGCGGTATAGAAGCACCGGCCGTCGTAGGCGTAACAGATCGGGACCATGTGGGGACGGCCTTGTTCGTCTCCGGTAGCCAGCCGGGCGACCCGGGCCTGCTTGAGCCTCGTCTGGACAGCTTCCTCAGTCATGATTCCGATCCCTTTTGTAGCCCTCTTGTAGTAAGAAGCGGCTTCCTCCGAGCTTACTCCCCATCTTGCAACACCGCTATTCCTCCGGCGCGGCCAGACCCAGAGTTTCGGGCGGAGGAAGTTTCTTATGCCGGCGGTAGTTATACCGGAGGAGCTGAAATTCGCTGATTTTGTCTATCCACATGCGCGTTTCGCGGTCGTAGAGAGCCAGAACGTTGGCCAACCAATAGGGCCGGTTCTCGGCCAGCCAGGCTGCGCGATACTGCTCCCGAATCGCCGTGGAGAAGTCGCGGCCATCCTGGAGCAGGCCATTCATCTGGTTGATGCGACTCAGCGCCCGGCGCACCAGGCTTCGGTCCTGCTGGTTGTCGTAAGCCTGTTGGTAGAGGTCTGCAATCTGCCGGGCATAGAGGGCCTTGAAGCCGAGATAGTCCAGTCGCCGCGCCGCTAGCCTCAGGTAGTCGAGCTGGTCCCGGTTGCGACGGGCGCGCCAGGCATTCCGCTCGACGATCTCCAGCGCGCTTTCTGCCGCCAGCCGGATCTCGCGCGCCACCGGATGAATCTTTTCGAGCACCTGGCGGTGTTCCGAGTGGAAGGGGTTGAGCCAGAACAGCCAGTTGCGCGCGTCGCCTAGGCCCGCCAGATCCAGCAGCCCATGCACTCGGTTGAGTCGCTCGATAGCCTCGGCAAACGGGCTGCCCCTGGGATTGCGGAAGAAGGCCCAGTCGAAGCTGTTGCGGAATTCCCCGGGGTCGGCCGCGCCTAGCTGCCAGGAGGCCGCCGCCCCGTACAGGACCGGGTACCAGGTCATGCCGAACAGAGCTTCCCCGTCATCGTCCCAGGTGGTATTCAAAACACCCAGCGCGCCGAATTTCTGGCCGTCGCGGATGAAATTGCGAATGTTGGGTAGCGCCTGGTCCAGGTTGGGGAAGATACGGCTCCAGTTGTTCACCCCCGGGCAGACAAACACATCCAGCCCCGCGTCGCGGAACGGCTTCAGGTAGCGGTCGAAGTTTTCGCGAGGCGAGTAATTCCAGCTCATCACGATCATGTCTTTGGGCAGCTTCGATAACAGCTCGGGGTAATGCAGGGCGATGTCGCCCCAGAACATCAGCCGCTTTTTGTAGGGGGCCAGAATCTCAGTGACGCGCTGGATGTGGTTGAAATAGACCTGCCCCAGACCCTGCTGCTCCACCAGCTCGCGCGACTTGCCCCGTCCCAGCTCGTCGGGCTCGTCCGCGCCGATGTGCAGAAACCGTCCCGGAAACAGCGGCACCAGCTCGTCATACAGGGACTTCACAAAGCTGTAGGTCCTCGGGTTGGCGGGAGAGAGGACGTGCCCGTGCGGCACCTCGGCTAGCGAGGAATACTTCTCCCACTTCAGCGCGTGGTGCAGGTGACCGAAGGTCTGCTGCTCTGGAACAAGCTCGATGTGGTACTTGCGCGCGTAGGCGACCAGCTGTTTCACTTCGGAGGCGGTCAGCGCTCCTCCGCGCGGGCCGATCAGCGGGTGGCGGCGGTAGGCGAAGGTGTGCTCGATGTAAAATGAGTAGAGGTTGATCTTGTATTCGGCGCACGTGCGCAGTTGCCGCTTGATGTAGTCGAGGGTAGGAATGGGGCCGCGGCTCAGGTCGTCGTGCAGGCCGCGCCAGCGCATCGCTGGCCAGTCGGTGATCCGCACCGCAGGAATTCCATTGCGGCCGATCAGTTGCCGCAGCGTTTGCACGCCGTAAAACAAACCTGCCGAGGTGTGCGCCGAAATCGTGACCCGTCGCGGGCTGACCACGAGAAGGTAGCCCTCTTTGCCAACCACTACCGGCGTGCCCACGAGGGTGAGAACGATCTGGGCCTGGGGCCCTGACTCTACCTTGGCCTTGACTCGCGACACGGCGGCGATCTCCTGCTGGAGCAACTGGGCCGCGAAGCGATCGTCGTCGCTAGCCTGCGGAGGCAGCGCAATGGTCAACGGGGCCCGAAGCAGAAATCGGCCGGGGCGCTCCTCTAGCTGGCGCGGCGTGGGAATCAGCTTAATCTCAGCCAGGCACGGCGTGGCCAGCAACAACACCGCAGCAATCGAGATGACTTGGCGTTTGCCTTTCCGGCACATCTTGGCCTCCTTTGTTCTCTAGTGCGCACGCGTATTCTACCCCGTCGCCTGCGCTGGCTCCGAACGGCGATGCTGATTCGTTCAGTATGAGTTACACCCGTTTTCAGAGGGAGCGCGCCAGAGCAGAGGCAAGTGCGGAAGGGAAGCGTGACGGGGATCGCGCGGATTCAGTAGCGGCGCAGCACGCCGATCAGCCGCCCCTGGATCTGGATGGCGTCCGCCGGCAGGATTAGAGGGGCCATTTCCGGGTTGCCTGGTTGCAGGCGCACCCGCCCGTCTGACTCACGGAAGAAACGCTTCAGGGTGGCTTCTGCGCCCTCCACCAAAGCCACGACCACGTCGCCGTTGTGGGCGGCCTGAGTACGCTCCACCAGAATATAGTCCCCGTCCAGGATGTGCTCTTCGATCATCGAGTCACCCTTGACCTGAAGCACGAAAACTTCCTTCTTGCCGGCAAAATCGGTCAGCGAGATGGTCTCCGGGTTCTCGACTGCTTCCAGAGGAAGGCCGGCAGCGATGCGGCCAAGAAGGGGGAGCGTGCCCGAGACAGCGGCCGCGCTGCGCTGCTCGCGAGCGCGCTTGCGCGCTTCCTGGTAGTAGCGCGGGCCAAATTCGATCGAACGGCTCTGGTGCGGCCCGCGCACCAAGAAGCCCTTCTGCTCGAGCGTGGAGACGTGCTTGTGCACCGTAGCCAATGAAGAGACCCCCAAGCCTTCGCAGATTTCTTCGTAGCTGGGGCTGTAGCCGCGCTCGCGGATGAAACCGGCGATGAACTCCAGAACCTGCCACTGCCTGCGAGTCAAGGCCATCTTAAGTATAAGTTAGGCGAATAAAAAGCGAACGTCAAGCCGAAAAGCAATTAATCTGCGCGGATCGCCTATGGATATGCACAATTTTTGAGAGTTGTGCACATATGACGTGGATTAGTAAACGCTAACCGACTGGTAGAGCCGCTCGATCTCCTGCCAGCGCTCAGGCGTCATGCAGCTCCCCCTTGTTCAACTCCCGCCGCATCCAGGCCTTGGCCAGCTTCCAGTCGCGCAGCACCGTGTCGGAGGAAACTTTCAGCACCTCCGCGGTCTCCTCCACGCTCAGTCCCCCAAAGAAGCGCATCTCCACTACCTGGCTTTTCCGCGCGTCGGTTTCCGCCAGGGATTTCAGTGCATCGTCGAGCGCCACCAGATCTTTGCCATGCCCGGGAGACACAACCAGGGCTTCATCCAGCGACACGGGACGCGCGCCGCCTCCTCGCTTCTGGTAGTGGCGCGAGCGGGCAAAGTCCACCAGGATGCGCCGCATCAACTGTGCCGAGACGGCAAAAAAGTGAGCCCGGTCCTGCCACCGCACCTGTCGGCAGTCCACCAGCCGCAGAAAAGCCTCATGGACCAGGGCCGTGGTCTGCAAAGTGTGGCCCGATCGCTCTCCAGCCATGTAGCCATGGGCCCGCCGGCGCAACTCCCCATAAACCAAGGGGATAAGCTTCTCCAGAGCCGCTTCCTCCCCTCGGCTCCAAGCCCGAAGCAGTTGGGTGACTTCTGGGGACGAAGCGGGCCTCATAGGTAACCCCTTCATTTGCTTAGCTGTTTCGCCGGTGTGGGCATTATAATACACCCCGTGCCGAACCCCAGCCGTGTCCTGGTAAGGGTCGTGGCCAAAGAAATTTCTCCTGGGTTGCCAGTTTTCCCACTCCTTTCGCGCCTTAGCAAGTGAGGACAGCAATGT
>JAKZXP010000160.1:0-9320 GCA_047514915.1 Terriglobia bacterium | reverse complement strand
CGGCCTTGGGGTCGTCGCAGCCGTACACCAACCGTGCCAAGCGCGCCTGCACGACCGCCCCGGCGCACATAACACACGGTTCGATTGTAACATACAGCGTACATAGGGGCAGGCGGTGGTTACCCAGCCGCCGAGCGGCTTCGCGCAAGGCCAGGATTTCGGCGTGCGCCGTGGGATCGCAATCGGCGATGTTGCGGTTGTGGCCGCGTCCCACCACCTGGCTGTCGCAGACCACTACCGCTCCGACCGGGACCTCCCCTTCCCGCCGGGCGGCTTCCGCTTCCTCCAGCGCCAGGCGCATGAATTGCTCATCCACGGCTGCTACTCCAGGGGTTGCCACTCCAGGATTCTAGCGCGGCGGCCGCAGGCAAAGCGGGAAAAATCAGGTCCCCCGCTACGCTCGGGATGGCAAGAGGAGTGGTGGAGAAGGTGGCCTCAGATGCGGTATTTCTTGGCGTAGTGGCGAAAGGAGCGGTAGCTCATGTGGAGCAGCTCAGCGGCGCGCGTGCGAACGCCACCGACGCGCTTGATCGCCGCCTCAATGTAGCGGCGCTCCAGTTGAGCGATGTGCTGTTCCAGGTCCAGACCTGCTTCAGGCAGAGAAGGCAGCGGGGAGGGGACGGCAGAGCCGTCGCCGCTGGCGGCGGCCGCCACTGCTTGCGGCGCGACTCCGGAGACGCGTTCGGGCAGCGTCCACACCGCAACCTCCTCGTGTTTCTCCAGGGCGACGGCGCGCTCCAGGGCGTTTTCCAGTTCCCGCACATTGCCCGGCCAGTCGTACCGTTCCAGGCACTTCATGGCCGGCTCGTCAATCTTGTGGACCGGTTTGTTCATCGCCCGAGCAAACTTCTTCAGGAAGTGGACGGCCAGCAGGCGAATGTCCTCGCGGCGCTCTCGGAGCGGCGGCAGCTCCACCGGGATGACACTGATGCGGTAGTAAAGGTCCTCACGAAAGGAGCCCTCCTGGACGCGTTGGTGAAGGTCCTTGTTGGTGGCCACGAGCAGACGCACGTCCACCGGCACCTCCTCGGTGGCCCCGACCGGACGCACCAGCCGCTCCTGCAACACGCGCAGCAGCCTCACTTGCATCGCCAGGCTCATCTCGGCGACCTCGTCCAGAAACAGGGTGCCGGTGTCGGCGTACTTGAACAGGCCCTCCTTATTGGGGCAACAATATACTTGACAACTCACGCGTTTTGGGGTATCATTGAACCATGGAACGCGAACCGAAAACACTCCAAGACGCCATCCTGTACTTCTCTGATCCTGTTCGGTGTCGGGAATACGTCGTGGTCCGTCGCTGGCCCGGTGGCGTGACCTGCCCACGCTGCGGAAACCAGAAAGTCAAGTTCCAAGAGAAGTACAATCGCTGGCAGTGTAGCACCCGGCATGACCGGCGGCAATTCACAGTCAAGACCGGGACCATCTTCGAGGACTCCCCGCTTGGCCTCGACAAGTGGTTGTGCGCCATGTGGCTCGTCGTGAACTGCAAGAATGGCGTTTCATCCTACGAGATTCACCGGGCCATCGGAGTGACCCAAAAGACGGCATGGTTCATGGATCACAGGATTCGCCTAGCGCTGACGATGGGGTCGGTTGAGAAGCTATCCGGCGAAGTAGAAGCGGATGAGACGTTCATCGGAGGCAAGGCACGCAACATGCACGCGGCCAAGCGAGCGCGTAGGATCACCGGCACCGGCGGCAAGGACAAGACGGCTGTGCTGGGAGTCCTAGAGCGCGGAGGCAAGGTCCGCGCAACCGTCGTCCCAAGCCGCAAGAAGGGCGCTCTCCAACCGGAAGTACGGAAGCACGTCGAGGCTGGCTCGGCGCTCTACACGGACGCGCTGAAGTCCTATGAGGGGCTCAACGAGTTCGAGCATGGCGTGATCGACCATGCCGAGAAGTACGTCGATGGGAAGATCCACACGAACGGCATGGAGAACTTCTGGAGCCTGCTAAAGCGCTCCATCAATGGGGCTTATGCGAGTGTAGAACCGTTCCACTTGTTTCGATATCTTGACGAGCAAGTGTACCGTTTCAACAGCCGAAAGCTAGGAGACGGCGAGCGGTTCAGCATCGCGGTAGCTGGCATCCTCGGAAAGCGCGTAACGTTCAAGCAACTGACCGGGAACGCCGTCGTGGACTGAAAACGAGACCGGCCACGGGGCAGACCCCGCAAGCGCTAGTCCGAAATGTGGTCTTTACTTATCCCGCCAAATTCGGTACGCTGGAAGCTTTACCGGAACTACAGCGTATCAGAATTGTGTTCGCCTTTTGTTCGTCTGTAGGAATGGAGGGTTGCCAAGATGACTTCCGCCAAACAATACGAGCGAGACGACATCAAGCTTCGCGAACTTGTGCTGTACTTGGCTACACTGTCGGAGGGCGATGCCCCATTCGGCAAGGTCAAGCTGAACAAGCTTCTGTTCTATGCGGATTTCAATGCCTACTTGAAGTTTGGAAAGCCGATCACGGGGCACGAGTACCAAAAACTCAAGCATGGACCAGCCCCACGACTGCTGTTGCCCGTCATTCCGTCGCTGGGAAACCCGCCCGGCCCCGACCTAGATGTCGGCGTTCGCCAGGACACCTTCCACGGCTGGGATCAGTATCGTCCGCTAGCTCTTCGTCAACCTGACACAAGCGTTTTCAGCGTGCAGGAATCTGAACTCGTGAGGGAATTGGTCGATCACTTCAAGGGCAAGACAGCTAGAGAAATGAGCGACAGGTCGCATCTCTTCATTGGTTGGCAGTTGGCTAAGGAAGGTGAAACGATACCTTATGAAACTGCACTGACTTCGTCCCGTAAACCTAATGATGGTGAGATCATGGCTGGACTACAGCTTCAGGAATTAGCTCAGTCCGTGTTGAGCGGAGGGGACATCAGTGCTGACAGCGGTTCACTGCCATAGGTTTGACCGTGAGCTACGTGAGATTGAACCGGATGCCATTCGCGCCGATGACTTTGTCTTCGATGCTGTGTGGACACTCTGCCGGAACCCACTGACCGGCACTCCGGTTGAGCAGTCAGATGTATGGTTTTTCCCGATGCGTGATTTGTCTGCCAGCCCGCCATTGATCATCTACTATACGTTTAATAAAACGAACGTCCACTTCATGTCAATCCAAATATCCGAGTAGATCATCTTGTCAAACCACAAACAGTCCGTAGTTCTTCAGCCCAGCGACACGCCTTGGCAGAGGCTAGGCCGTGCGTTCCGAACTGCCCTGACTGTGCCTAAATCTGCGCTAGTGAAGGAAGAGGTCCGGCTGAAGCGGCAGCGGCAGAAGAAACGGGCCAAGAAACCTACCTGACTCCCTGCCCCCCATCAGGGGTGTGCCCGACGTTGCCTTCCTAGTTTGAGTTGTCAAGTATATTGTTGCCCTTATTGGTGGTGGCGCCGGTGAAGGCGCCTTTGACGTAGCCGAACAGTTCGCTCTCCAGCAGCGTCTCGGGGAAGGCGCCGCAGTTGACCGAGACAAAGGAGCGGTCCCAGCGGCCACTGGCGGCGTGGATGGCGCGGGCCACCAATTCCTTGCCGGTGCCGCTCTCGCCGGTGATCAGGATGGTGCTGTTGGTGGGGGCGACGGTGGCCACCAGCTCCTTTAGCGCCTTGATGGGTGGGCTCGCCCCCAGCAGGCTGTCCAGGCTCTTGTGCAACTCGCGTTTGAGCGCGCGATTTTCCTGCCGCAGGCTGCGTTCCTCGACTCCCCTGGCCACAGTGACCCGCACTTCGTCCACCAAGTTGGGAGTCTTGATGATGTAGCGGAAGGCGCCCAGGTTCAGGGCTTGCACTGCCGAATCCACCGAGGCATAGGCGGTCACCAGGATGACCAGGGTCTCGGGCTGGGTCTCGCGGACGTGTTGTAGAACATCCAGGCCGCTGCCCTGCGGCAGTTTGATGTCGGTGATGACGATGTCGTAGATGTTGGAGAGCAGTCGGCGGCGGGCCATCTCCAGCGAAGTGACCGTTTCCACCCGGTGGCCCTCCTTGCGCAGGGCGATATCCAGCATTTCGCAGATGGATTTCTCGTCATCCACCACCAGCAGGTGGGCCATGGCTCACTCGGTTGCGGCGCTCCGCGTCTGCGCGAACGGAACGGACCCGGGCTCGGAGGCACGGGGAAGGTTCGGTCTCCCCAGGGTCAGCGGAAACTCCAGCTGGAACACCGAACCTCCTTCGGGTACCGACTCCACCTCGACCGTTCCCTGGTGCGCGGTGATAATTTCGTAGACAATTGCCAACCCCAGGCCGGTGCCATTGGAGAAGGCGGACTGGAACGGCTCGAAGATTTTTCCGGAAGGGCCGGGCTTAGCCCGACACCGGTGTCGTGGAAGCGGATCACGCCATGCCCGTCGGCGCGGGCCGTTTCCACCTTCAGCTTGCCGCCCTCGGGCATGGCCTTCAGCGCGTTGTCGCAGATATTCCAGAAGACCTGCTTGATGGCGCCGGAATCCACCTGGGCCACCAGCGGCTCGGCCGCAAAGACGCGCTCGAAGCGGATGCGGCCCGCGTCGGGATGGTTCTCCAGCAGGGCCAGCGTTTCTTCCAGCAGCCCGTGCATATCAGCCGGGCGAAACTCATAGCGGCGTTCCCGGGAATAGCTCAGAAAATCGGAGACGATGCGATCCAGGCGCTCTGACTCCTTCACGACGATCCCCACCAGTCGCTGCTGTTCACTGGGGAGTGAGCCCAGGGTGGAAAAGACCTTGATGGAGCCGGCGATCGAGGTCAACGGGTTGCGAATCTCGTGGGCGATGGCGGAAGCCATGCGGCCCAGTGCCGCCATGCGCTCCTTCAGCCGGACCTCCCGCTCCAACCGCTTCAGTTCGGTCAAGTCCTGAAAAAAGTAGACGTGTCCCTGCGAAGCATGTCCCTGTCCGCTGCCGTCGGGCCCGGTGAGCTCCGACACGCTCACGCGCAGGTATTTCTCCTCCCCGCCGGGAGTGAAGATCTGGACCTCCTGTGCCGGAGCATTCAGCGGCAGGCGAGCGAATTCCGGCAGCACCTCCGCCAGCGGCCGGCCCACGGCGGCAGCAGAGGAGCGCCCCAGGATCAGCGCGGCGGCCCGGTTCAACAGCAGCACCCGTCCCCCCAGGCCGGTGGTCACCAGCCCGCCGGCCATGCTGTCAATCACGTTCTGGTTGAACGCCTGCAAGTTCTCCAGCTCGCCGCTGGCGGCCTGCAGCCGGGTGCCAGTCTTGCGCAGGTTCTCCACCAGACTGCTGGAAAGGTAGGCCACTGCCAGGAAGGCAAACAGGTTGGTGAAGATTCGCACCTGCAGGTCCTGCAGCTCCGGCGTCATTTCTGAAAGCGCAAGGAGAAAATCCTTCAACTCGTTATAGAAGGAGAGTTCCAGCGTGGCCCCGGCCAGAATGAAGCTGAGGCTGGCGACCAGGTAGGTCCCCGCCCTCGACAACGAGATAGCCGCCAGGATGATGACCAGCGGGTAGAGGAGAAAGTAGGGGCTACCCACCCCACCGCTGAAATAGATGACCACCGTAATCATGCAGATGTCGCAGATGATCTGCAGGTAGGACTGCATGGTGTAGTCGGTGGAGAGTTTCAGCAGCAGGCTGAAGAAGATGGTCAGCGCATACCAGAACAGCACAGTGAAGACGAACCATCGGACCGGGATCTGAGCCTGGGTTAACTGCTCTACCGCCAGTTGGATGCCGAGCAGGAAGGTGATGATGACGATCCGGACGCGGATCAGCCACAGCAACCACTGCCTCTGATTTAATGCTTCCATCCCCGTACGACCGCGGCCATTATAGCACCCGAGACTACGGGATGTTGCCGTCGGCTACGTGTTGTAGCCGGAAGTGAAGCGCATTCCAATTTCTTGCAAGCTGTTCTATCATTAGGAGAAACTGCCGATCTCCGATGAAGCTCTGGAGGTTTGAATGAACGCACTCGCCTCTGTTCATACCCTGGTGGTGAGCCAGACAAAGGAATGGGGAGAAATTCTCAGTGGTTTTGAGACGAGAAACCGCTACGTGATTCTCTCGGAGCTGGGGGACGAGCTCTACTTTGCGGCTGAAGAGAAGGGCTCCCTGTTGCTCCGTTTGTTTCTCAAAGCCTTGAGGCCCTTCACCATCATCGTGACGCGCACCGACGGCAGCGTTGTTCTTCGACTGGAACGGCCCTTCCGCTTCTACTTCCACAAGATCGACGTGCGTGACGCCCAGGGAAAGCTGTTAGGGACCGTGGACCGCGAATTTTCCGTGGTGCGGCGGCTCTACCGGGTCTCCGACGCCACGGGAAACATGACCTGCCAGCTGTACGGACCCATCCTCCACCCGTGGACGTTTCAGATCCGTGAGCGGTTCGGTGACATTGAGCAAGAGTCGGGAAAGATCACCAAGAAATGGAGCGGCGCCCTGAAGGAGGTCTTCACCGCTGCGGACAACTTCGCCATCGAAATGCCTCCTGGCAAAAGTGTAGAGGCTAAAAGTGTGCTCCTGGGCGCAGTCTTCTTGATCGATTTTATCCACTTCGAGAGGCAAGGATAGGTTCGAGAGGCTTTCGAGAGGCAAGGCTAGGTTCGAGAGGCAGGGATAGGCCCGGCAGGATCAGCCCTGGGCGCGGTGGGTGACGGCGGCGAAGAAGTCGTTGACCGATTTGCGCAACGCGACTTGAATTAAGCGGCTACCGACGGCGGCCAGCACCCCCCCCCACTTGCACCTCGCCGCGGTAGCGCACTTCGGTGGCGCCGTCTTTCGTCTCCAGATCAATGTCGCCGCTCCCGTTGACGAAGCCCACCGTCCCCTGCGCGGTGGTCACCATCCGGTAATGTTCCGGTGGGCGTAGCTCCTCCAGGCGAACCTCGCCGGTGAATCTGCCCTTGATCGCGCCCACGCCGGCCTTAATGGTGAGGCGGTAGCGTCGATCGCCTTCCTCAACCAGCTCCTCGCAACCCGGGATTGCCTGCTTCAGAAAGGCCGGGTCCATTAGAGTCTCCCAGACGCGCTCGCGAGGCGCTGGGACCTGGTAGGTGCCTTCCACTTTCATGCCGGCGCGCCTTATCCTTCGGCACGCTCTACGGTGCGGGCCAGAGCCCGGCGCCCGTAGACGCGCCCCAGTTCGGCCCGGTATTCGGCTGACGCATGGAGATCTTCTAGCACCTCCACGCCCTCGGTGATCTTTTCCGCAGCGGCCCGCAGGGTGTTGGCATCCGGCTTGCGGCCCCGTAGGCGCTCTTCCGCCGCTCGGGCGCGGAATGCATTAGCAGCCATGCCGGTAACCCCAATGCGCGCGCTGGCCACCTCGCCATTCCCGGCTAGCGTGACCACCGCCCCCACTCCCACGACGGCAAACCCGGAAGCGGGATGGTGGACCTTCAGGTAGGCCGAGCCCGTGCGGGGCCCCAGCGGCGCCACCCGCACTGCCACCAGAAGCTCGCCCGGGGCAAGCGCGGTCGTCAGCAGGTCTACGAAAAACTCTTCAGCGCGAATCGTACGCGTGCCACCGGTTCCCTGGGCTACGATTTCGGCGTCCAGCGCCAGTACCGCAGCCGGGTAGTCAGCGGCTGGGTCGGAGTGGGCCAGGCTGCCGCCGATGGTGCCGCAGTTGCGCACCTGCACGTCGCCGATCTCCGCCGCCGTTTCCGGCAGCAGAGGGCAGGCGCGCCGGAGCAGGTCAGAGGTCTCGATGGATGCGTGCGTGACCATCGCACCGATTTCCAGCCGCCCGTCCCGTTCCTCGACCTGGGTCAGGCCCGGCACGTGCCTCAAATCCACCAGGTATTTAGGGGTGGCCAGTCGCAGCTTCAGCAGCGGGATCAGGGTGTGGCCGCCGGCCAGCAATTTGGCGTCCGCGCCGTGGGTGGCCAGCAGTTTCAAGGCCTCCTCGGTGCTCTTCGGAGCAAAGTATTCGAACGATGCGGGAATCATAGCTTCTCTCCGCGCTCTCAGCGGTTAGTGAATTTCCGGAACGCCCCTCGGCGTGCTTCGCATCAGGCTCCAGATCTTCTCGGGCTTGCAGGGCATGTCCAGATGACGCACGCCGAAGGGGGCCAGCGCGTCCACCACGGCGTTGACCAGTGATGGCGTTGAGCCGATGGTCCCGGCCTCGCCAACTCCCTTGACGCCCAGCGGGTTCACCGGCGAGGGCGTCACCGTGTGATCCGTAAGAAACGAAGGCAACTGGTTCGCTTTTGGCACCGTGTAGTCCATCAGGGTTCCGGTGACGAGCTGTCCGTTCTCGTCGTAGATCAGCTCCTCGTAGAGGGCCTGGCCCAGTCCCTGCGCAATGCCTCCGTGCACCTGTCCACGCACCAGCAGCGGATTAATAATGTTGCCGCAGTCGTCCACGGCCACATATTTGATCACCTCCAGCTCGCCGGTTTCCGTGTCCACTTCCACCACGCACACGTGCGCACCGAAGGGAAAGGTGAAGTTCGAAGGCTCGAAGAAATGTGTGGCTTCCAGGCCAGGGTCCACGCCCTTGGGCAGGTTCTTGGCCACGTAGGCAGCCTGCACCGCTTCCAGAAAGGGGACCCCCTTCTTCGGGTTGCCCTTGGAATAGATGCGCCCGCCGGCAAACACCATGGTCTTGGCGCTGGCCTTCGCCAGGTGGGCGGCGATGGCGGCCAGCTTCTCCTTTAACTTCAGGGTGGCCTTGTACATGGCCGTGCCTCCCACGGCGGTGGCGCGGCTGCCGAAGGTGCCGATGCCGTACGGCACCGCCAAGGTGTCGCCGTGCACCACGGTGATGTCGTTGAAGCCTATGCCCAGCACGTCGGCCAAGATCTGGGCGAAGGAGGTTTCCTGGCCCTGCCCGTGTGGCGACGCACCCGAGAGGACGGTGACCTTGCCGCTGGGCTCCACGCGCACCGTGCAGCTTTCCCAGCCCCCCGCGGGCATCGCCGTCGAGGGCCCCATCGCGCAGATTTCCACATAGGTGGAAAGCCCGATGCCCAAGAGCTTTTCCGGACGTCCGTTCCCTGCGGCCAGCTTCTTACGCTGCTGCGCCTGCTGGCGGCGCAGCTTGTCGTAGCCAGCTACCTTCAGCGCCTTGTCCAGGCTTCGCTGGTAGTTGGCGCTGTCGTAGATGACGCCTGTGGCCGCTGTAAAGGGGAACTCTTTGGGCCTGGGGAAATTCTTCCGCCTCACCTCGACCGGGTCCTTGCCCAGTTGAGCCGCCACCAGGTCGAGCACCCGCTCGATCATGTAGGCCAGGATTTCCGTTTTGGCCTCCTGGCCACCAGCGATCCTACATCCAACCGCCTCCATTGGAGCCGTTTCTCTGGTTTTTCCATCCCGAGCGACTCCAGCGGCCCAGGAAGGGGCCAACTCTGCTCCTCCGGGTACGTAA
>JAKZXP010000159.1:0-3296 GCA_047514915.1 Terriglobia bacterium | reverse complement strand
TTACTCAACGATCTCGGTGACGGTGCCGGCGCCGACGGTGTGGCCGCCCTCGCGGATGGCGAAGCGCATCTCCTTCTCCAGCGCCACTGCCGTAATCAGCTCCACTTCCAGCTCCACGTTGTCGCCCGGCATCACCATCTCGGTGCCCGGCAGCAGCTTCGCCACCCCCGTCACGTCCGTCGTCCGCACGTAAAACTGCGGCCGGTAGCCGCTGAAAAACGGCGTGTGGCGTCCCCCCTCCTCTTTCTTCAGCACGTAGACCTGCGCCCGAAACTTGGTGTGCGGCGTGATCGAGCCCGCCTTGGCGATCACCTGGCCCCGCTCCACGTCCTCCTTCTCCGTGCCCCGCAGCAGCAGCCCCACATTGTCGCCCGCAACCCCTTCCTCCAGCAGCTTGCGGAACATCTCCACTCCCGTCACCACCCGCGAGAACGTCGGCCGGTACCCGATGATCTCCATCGTCTCGCCCACCTTCACCCGGCCCCGGTCTATCCGTCCGGTCACCACCGTCCCCCGCCCCGAGATGGAAAAGATATCCTCGATCGGCATCAGAAACGGCTTGTCCACCTCTCGCGGCGGCACCGGGATGTAGCTGTCCACCGCCTCCAACAACTCCAGAATCGTCTTCTCCCACTTCGCCTCGCCCGCCAGCGCCCCCACCGCGTTGCCCCGAATCATCGGGATCTCGTCGCCGGGGAAGCCGTAGCTCTTCAGCAGATCCCGCATCTCCAGCTCCACCAGGTCCAACAGCTCCGGGTCCTCCACCTGGTCCACCTTGCTCAGAAACACCACCATCGAGGGCACCCCCACCTGGCGCGCCAGCAGAATGTGCTCCCGCGTCTGCGGCATCGGCCCGTCGGTCGCCGCCACCACCAGGATCGCCCCGTCCATCTGCGCCGCCCCCGTGATCATGTTCTTGATGTAGTCGGCGTGCCCAGGACAGTCCACGTGCGCATAGTGCCGATTCGCCGTCTGGTACTCCACATGCGCCACCGCTATCGTGATCCCTCGCTCCCGCTCCTCTGGCGCGTTGTCGATCGAGTCAAACGAGCGAAACTCCACCTTCGTGTCCGCCTTGGCCAGTACCTTGGTGATCGCTGCCGTCAGCGTCGTCTTCCCATGGTCTATGTGCCCAATCGTCCCCACGTTCACATGCGTCTTGGACCGATCAAATTTCTCCTTCCCCATCGTCGCCTCGACTCCTCGTTCCTAGGACTTGCCGCCTGGAACAATAAAGTTTCAGGGGTTAACCCTGCGCCCGAACCGCAGAAAGAATCGCATCAAAGAACTTGCACTCCACGAACTTGCACTCCAAGAATTTGCACTCCACCGGCAGGTTTGCCTCGGCATGATAGCACCGACCTCGGTAGCAGCCACAAAGGAATCAGCTCGGCACCTGAGCCAGCAAGCTGGTGGACAGGGGAGGATTCGAACCTCCGTAGCCCGCAAGGGACGGCAGATTTACAGTCTGCTGCCTTTAACCACTCGGCCACCTGTCCGTGTACTAAGATTGCTGTCGTGGTTCGCCCCTCTCGTTGGAACCTGGAGCCGATGACCGGGATCGAACCGGTGACCTCGTCCTTACCAAGGACGCGCTCTGCCAACTGAGCTACATCGGCCGACCTCACCCCTCGGCACAAACGGGAATCGTTGGAGCGGGAGACGGGGATCGAACCCGCGACCAACAGCTTGGAAGGCTGTGACTCTACCACTGAGTTACTCCCGCCCAGCTACCCCTCTTTGCTTCTCTCCGCTCAATGCTCCCACAGCCAATCGACAGCACTGCCTCCGCCGAGCAGCAAGCCTGCTGCGGCCTACTCCGGTCTGCTGGCCTCCACGGCCTGGCGCATGGAGCTGGCGAAGGGATTCGAACCCCTGACCCTCTGATTACAAATCAGATGCTCTACCAACTGAGCTACGCCAGCCCGTGGAAACTCGATACGTTACCATAACGGCCTTTCGATTGCCGCAGCCACACCTCTTGTGTCGCTCGGATTGCTCACCTTTGCGCTGGAAGCCGCAGGGCCCCATTGGCACGAAACCCTCCCAGGCGGGGTAGCCTGGTCCATCGGGTTCAGGTAGAATTCTACCGCAAGATTGCAGAAAGAGGGAAGCATTTTTTTGCCACTGCGCCGCAGAGCTTTGCTGGTCCTGTTGCCCGCAGCCATTGTCGTAGCCGGTGCCGCAGCCGCGGCCCTGGTCTGGTGGTACATAGAGGCGCGCAGCCAGAAGGCCCTGCGCTCGTTCCGCTATCTTCCACCGGGTTCGACAATCGCCATCAACCTGGACCTGGCTGGGCTCCGGAACAACCCGATGCTCCGCCGGCTGCTTGAGGGCCAAGAGCCGCCACAACTGGAGCGGGAATACTCGGAATTCGTGCGAGCTACCGGGTTTGACTTCGAGCGTGATCTGGACTCGGTCTCGCTAGGAATTTCCGGCCCAGAGGGGGCGCGCGTGGTTCATGCCGTCCTGCAGGGCCGTTTCAACCGGCAAAAGGTGGAGCACTACAGCCGCCAACACCGGCAGAACACCAGCGCCCACCTGGGGCACAGCATAAACTTGTTCACGGGCCCCTCTGGAAGAACATTTCGCCTGGCCTTCCTGGCTCCGGGACGACTTGCTTTTTCCAATGCCCCCGATCAGTGGCCCATTAGGAAGATGGTCGAGCTAGCCGAAGGGAAGGCGCCAGACCTGGAAGATCGCCTTCAAGAACTCCGGGTGCTGGACCACCTGCCGGCGGGAACCCAGGTGTGGGTGGCCGCGGATTTGCAACGGCTCGGGCAGTGGAGGATGCCCGTCGGAGTTGGCTCCCCCGGGACCAGTCTGGGCATCGAGCTGCTGCGTGGCAGCCGGATGGGCTTGCTGGCTGTGCGCATTGGAGAGCAACAGGTGAATTTCCATATGGTAGCCGAATGTGACTCCGGGGAGGGTGCGCAGGAGGTGGCGAGGTCCCTTTCCGGTGTGCGGACCCTGCTGGTGGCGCTCGCTGCGCGCGAAGAAGGGAGCGGGCGGGGAGCGGAACTAGCAAGTGCTCTTGAGCGCATCTCCATTGCGGTGGAGAAAAATGCGGCCGTGGTGCGCTGGGACTTGGAGGCGGAATCGCTGGAGCGGCTGCTGCGGGAGTCGGGTTCGCCGCGGCCGGCCTCCCATGCCGTTCCTGCAAAATAGGTCTACTTGGAGGTCACCTTCGAAGGAGGATCCCAGGGGAGTCGGCGCGGCGGGGCGAACGGGCAGAAAAGCTGGGACCGAGTCTAGTCCCCAAGGAACCGCGTGGGATTCACCGGAGTATTCTGAAT